>JAUXGI010000012.1 GCA_030622295.1 Planctomycetota bacterium | reverse complement strand
TCGGCTACAAAGAAGGATCCCACATCGGCCTGGTCGGCGCAAAACTGGTCAGGAAGGCAAAGCGTGACCGCTCCACTAAAGAAATCGTCCGCGCCGTTGTGGAAAGGATAGAGCAGGCGGATTGGAGTGCCGACATAACAAAACTCTCCGTGGATACGGGAAATCCGATGGAGCGGGTACTGCTCGGCGGGGCCAGGCCCATATCCATCGAAATCCTCGGTCATAACCTCGAAGAGACAAACCGCATAGCCGAACAAATAAAAGAAATAGTCAGGAAGACCCCTGGCGCGAAGGACCCCACGATAAGCCTGGATGTCGGCAAGCCGGAGTTGACCGTGCGCGTGAACCGCCAAAAGGCGGCGTCAATGGGTCTGAACATCACGGACGTGGCCGAAGCCCTGCGCACGTATTTCTACGGGAAGGCAGCCACGAAGTTCCGCGAGGCGGACAAGGAATACGACATCTTCATGCGCCTTCAGCCCGGCCAGCGCCGCTCCGTGGAAGACCTCCGCAACAGCGTCATACCCATACCCGGCCATGGATCGGTGCTCCTGGACAACATCGCGGACGTTGAAGAGACTCGCGGCCCGGTCAGCATTGACAGAAAGAACCAGGAGCGCATGGTCAGGGTCGAGGCCGACGTCGAAGGCCGCACGCTTGGCGAGGTTATCGCCGATATCGAGAAACGCACAAAAGCCGAGGTGAGAATTCCACCCTCCGTGAGCATCGAGCAGGCCGGCAGCGTCAAGGAACAACGCGAATCGTTCAGAGACCTCGCCATCGTGCTGGTTCTCGGCGTGATACTGGTCTACATGGTCATGGCCTCGCAGTTCGAGTCGCTCAGGAACCCGTTCATAGTCATGTTCTCAGTGCCGTTCGCCTTTGTCGGTGTCGCGGCGCTGCTCGCCGCCACGCAGACATCACTGAGCATCATGTCCTTCGTCGGGCTGATAATGCTGATGGGCATAGTCGTCAACAACGCAATCGTACTGATAGACTATATCAATATCCTGCGCCAGAGAGGCTTGAGCCTTATGGATGCCGTCAGGACCGGCGGCTCGGACCGCCTGCGTCCCGTCCTCATCATCACCTTCACGACCGTCCTGGGCATGACTCCCATGGCCTTGAGCGGGGGCGAGGGCGCGGAAATATGGCGGCCGCTCGGCATCACCGTCATCGGCGGACTGTCAGTATCCACGCTGGTAACACTCCTGCTCGTCCCGGTCATCTACAGCCTCTTCGAGCAGCACAAGGCCCGCAAAGAGGAAAAAAGAAAGGCGGCTGTCCCTGCCCTGGAAATTGTTCGCGGGGAGCGCGAAGTCCGCCTGCCTGCGGGGGCGGACGAACCTGAAAAAGCACGGAACAGTGAGGACACGGAATCATGAAGATTTTCTTGAAGATAGCGACGGGTCTGCTTGTCGTCGGGGTGCTCGCGGCGATAGTGGTTTTCGGCGGCGACTTTGTCGCGAAGATGTTTGAACCCGAGGAGGAGAAGCGCGGTGCGCGGACGATAGACGTGCGCGTAATCGAGGTTGAGAAGGGGACTATCGGCGAGATAAGAACCTATAACGGCAACGTGGGGCCGCTGTACGAGGTGGAACTGACGCCGCAGATTCAGGGCCGGGTCGTATCGCTGACGCTGGAAAGGGACGGAGCGGAGATTCCGGTGACGGAAAATCTTGGCGTAAAAAAGGGAGAAATACTGGCCGTGCTTGATTATGAGGGGCTTGAAGCGGATATGGAAAAGGCGGCGGCCGATTACCAGAAGGCGCTGCGAGTCGAGGAAAACAATTTGCGCGAGAAAAAACGCTGGGAGAGGCTCTTCGAAGAAGGCTCGGCGACCGAGATGCAAAGAGACGACGCGGTCTCGGAGTACCGCATTTCGGTCGAGGAGACCAGGAGCAAAAAGGCGGAGATGGAGTCCAAGACGTGGGAATATGAGCAGGCATTCCTGAGGGCGCCTTTCGACGGAATAGTCAGCATAGTCTATGTGGATGTGGGCGCGACCGTGGGGCCGGGCACGCCCGTATTGAGACTTATTCACATGGACAGGTTAAGGGTTATCGCGTACGTGCTGAACCGTTACATCGGGGAAGGCAGGATACGCGAGGGTGCGACGAAGGTGGAAATCCTGCTGGAAGACGAGGACGGTCTGAACACAGACGGCGGCATTATCGAGACCGTGAGTAAAGTCTATGAAGAAAGCGACCGCGCCACGAGGACCACGCCCGTCGAGGTAATCCTGGACCGCAAGGCAGTCGAGAAAAACGGGCGCAAAACCCGCGGGAACTTGTACGCCAGGGTCAGGTTCTTCGTGTGCGCGAAAGAGGATGCGGTGAGGATACCGGCGGATGCGGTCTTGAGGGTGTCCGATGACAATTTCGTCTTCGTCGTCAAAGACGGCGTCGCGAAGAAGAAGGAGGTAATCCTGGGCATCTGGGAGGGCCGGTTCGTGGAAATAGTCGATGGGCTCAATGAGGGCGAGACTCTCGTAGTAGGCGGGCAGGCAAAACTCACCGAAGGATCAAAGGTCAAAATCTCCGGCAAGGGTGAGATGGTTCAACCGGTCTTCGACAGTAAAGAAGAGAAAAAAACATTCGGGGATTCACCGGAATGAAACTGCCGCAATTAGGCGTTTCCAGACCCGTCACGGTCATGATGCTCTTCTTGGGCCTCATGATGATAGGGATATACTCCGCGCTTAACCTGCCGCTTGACCTTTACCCGGAGATTGAGCCGCCTGTAATCAGCGTAATCATCACCTGGACGGGTGCGAGCACGAAGGATGTGGAGGAGAAGTTAACCGAGGTCGTCGAAAACCAACTGGCGATAGTCGACGGGGTGGACGAGATACGCTCCACGTCAAAGGAGGGAATTTCAGTCGTCAGGCTGAAGTTTGACTGGGGTACGGACCTCGACGCGGCGTCGAACGACATCCGCGACCGGCTGGACTTCGCCGCGGAGATGCTGCCGGACGACATAGAAAAGCCTATCATCTTCAAGTTCAACACGTCCATCATACCCGTTATTTTCTACGGTCTGCAGGCGGACACAAACTGGAACGAGTTGTATGACATAGCCGACGATATAATCGCCAAGGACCTGGAGAGCGTGCCGGGCGTCGGTTCAGTCCAGATATTCGGCGGCCGCAAGAAACAGATAAACCTGCGCCTGGACCCCAACGCCCTGAACGCGCGGGACATCTCTCTGACGGAAATAGATGCGGCGATAAAGGCCGCCAACGTGACCAAGCCCGCCGGCAGCATGAAGGTCGGCCGTATCCAATATACAATCCGAATACCCGCCGAATTTGAAAAGCCGGAAGAAATTGAAGACCTGATAATAAAGACGTCCGGCGATGCGGCCGTTTACATGAAGGACATCCTTGTCGACAGGCGGATTACGCTGGGGTTCGTTGAGAGAACGGAAGTGGCGAAGGTCGACGGCCGCGAGTCGATGTGGATGGTGGTCCAGAAGCGCTCCGGCGCGAACACGGTGGACGTGACGCGCCGCGTGCGTGAGCGCATGGAGGAGACCCAAAAGAAACTGCCGGAAGACGTCAAGGTAATCGAACTCTTCGATACGTCCACGTTCATCGAGAACTCCCTGTCAAACCTGGGCATGACCGTGCTCGTGGGCGGGGTCCTGGTTGTCATCGTCACGCTGTTGTTCCTCAGGAACCTGCGCTCCAGCGCGGTTATCGCCATAACCATTCCGTTCTCGCTCATCATCGCGTTCATATTCCTTTACCTGCTGGGTTTCACGATAAACATAATATCCCTGGCGAGCATTGCCATAGGGATAGGGATGGTGGTGGACAATTCCGTCGTAGTGCTGGAGAATGTAATCGGCCATGTCGAGAGGGGCGAAAAAGTGGGCGAGGCGAGTGTTTACGGCGCGGCGGAGGTCGGCAACGCCATCACTGCTTCAACATTGACGACCATCGTAGTCTTCCTGCCGCTTCTGTTCCTGACGGGTATGGTGGGGATAATGTTCACGCAGCTGGCGGTCGCCGTGACGGTCACCATTGCGGCCTCGCTTTTTTGCGCCCTGTTGCTTACGCCGATGCTTTGTTCGAGACTGCTCAAGCCCGCCGAGCAGATGCTGCCCTCAAACCCGTTTTTGCGAAAGTTCTATTTAACCAGCGAAGACATCTTCAAGAAAATAGAGTCATCTTACTCCTCCGTTCTGGGCTGGGCGTTGAAGCACAAGGGCACGGTGCTGGCCATCGGCGGTTTCGCGCTTGCCGTCACTGTCGCGCTGCTTCCCGCCGTGGGCTCGGAGTTCTTCCCGGCGCAGGATGCGGGCGACCTGAAGATTCGATACAGATTGAAGGTCGGCACCAAGGCCGAAGAGACGGCCGAGGTAGCGGATTACATAGATAAGGTGATGAACGAACTCGGAGGCGAGGCCGTCAAAATTTCGTTCACGGAATGCGGCGAACCGTCATCCGGCCTCAGCTCGGCATTCGGCAGGGGGCGGGGCAGCTATATAGGCGAGGTGAGCGCGAAACTGGTGTCGGTCTCAAAGCGCGATTTCCGAACCGAAGAACTCGGGCAGAGAATTATCGAAAAGGTAAAGCAGTCGAAGTACGCGCCCTATATCGAAAAGATACACTATGACGCCGGCAATCCGCTTGACCGGCTGCTCCAGGGCGAGGGACAGCCGATTTCCATGGAGGTGCTCGGCTACGATCTGGAAGAATCGTATAAAATCGCGGAACAGTTGAAAGAGTTAATCGAGCATACCCCGGGAGGTAAAAACCCCACTATCAGCCTTAAGTTGGGCAGGCCCGAACTGCAACTGAAAATCGACAAGCAAAAGGCTCGGGATGTGGGCGCTGACGTGGCCGCGGTCGCCCGCGATATAGAGACGCTGTACCGCGGGTCAACCGCCAGCACCTACAGGAAAGGCAGCCGAGAGTACGACATCGAACTAAGACTCGCGCCGGAATACCGGCAGGACACGGAGCAAATCCTGGACACGGTCATCACCCTGCCGAACGGCCGGAAGATAGTCGCAGCCACCATAGCAAGACTGGAGCGCGAACAGGGGCCGGTCACGATCGAGCGAAAGAACCGGCAGAGGGTCGTGAGAGTCGATGCACAGGCGTTCCAGCGTTCACTGGGCGAAGTCGTACGTGACGTGGAAAAAAAGATAGAAGAGATAAAAGCCGAAGGCAAAATACCCGCGGGAGTCAACATCGAGCAGGGCGGCCAGGTGAAAGAACAGCGTGAATCGTTCGGCGACCTGTATATACTGCTCGCCATGGGTATAATACTCGTGTTCATGGTCATGGCCTCACAGTTCGAGTCGCTCAAACTGCCGTTCGTCGTAATGTTCTCCGTTCCCTTCGCGTTCTCCGGCGTTATAGCGTTCCTTGTCCTTACGGGCACCACGCTGAACCTGATGTCGTTTATCGGCACGATATTGCTGGTGGGAATCGTGGTGAACAACGCTATAGTGCTCATCGACTACATCAACATACTCCGGGCGCGGGGCTATAACATAACGGAAGCGGTGACGACGGCGGGCGCCCGACGCCTGCGGCCCGTGCTGATGACCGCGTTCACGACCATCTTTGGCATGTTGCCACTGGCCCTTGCGCCGGGTGAAGGCTCGGAGATGTGGCGGCCTATCGGCGTGACGGTTATCGGGGGACTACTGGTTTCCACTCTTGTTACGCTTATCCTGGTGCCGACTATCTACAGCATGTTCGAGCGCAGGGAAAAGCATAAAAAAGTGAAGGAGGTGCAAGGTGAAACTCCTGATGGCGGTATATAACATTGCCATGGACAAGGATGTCATGGATGCCCTCGAGGCGATAGGCGTGCACTGCTTTACCAAGTGGCCGCGCGTACTGGGCCGCGGCAGGAAGACCGGCCCGCGCATGGACACCCATATCTGGCCCGGAGCGAACACGGTAACCATGTTCGTCATGGAAGACGATATGGCGAAAAAGGCGATGAAGACCATCAAGGACCTGAGGGAAAAGATGGGACACGAGGGCGTCAAGGCCTTCCTCCTCAACGTCGAAGACAAATTATAGAAGGACTTGAAAGTAAGCAGTAGGAAAGTAGGCGAGTAGGAGGGGAACTGAATCGGAAAGGAGAAAAGAGAAATGGCCGCGGAGCGCTGAGGAGCAGCCTTCGGCTGTCTTTTCCTTTTGCGCTTACTGACCTCGGACACTGTCTCTGAAGTCATGCAGGCCGGAAGGAAAAGAGCGGCCAAGGGCCGCCTTCGGCTGTCTTTTCCTCTCGCGCTCGCTGTTCTCGGACATTATTTCCGAGGTCATGCAAACCGAAAGTATAAGACCCCGCAAGGCGGGGCGGGAAATCCGTGGTAAGAGAAAAAGCAAGGCCTGCTCAGCCGCGGGGGTGGTAGCGGGAATGCACCGCCTTGAGGCGGTCTTTCTCCAGATGCGTGTAAATCTGCGTGGTGCTGATGTCGCTGTGGCCGAGCATCTCCTGCACCGCGCGCAGGTCCGCCCCGCCCGCGAGCATGTGCGTGGCGAAAGAGTGCCGCAGCATGTGCGGAGAGATGTCAATCGATATTCCCGCAGCGAGTGCGCGCTTCCTCACCATATTGAAAAGGGACTGGCGCTCGAGGTGCCTGCCGGTCCTGCTCACGAACAGCCTGTCGCTCTCCTTGCCGCGCAGCAGTGCGCCCCTGACGCCGGACAGATAATCCCTCAGCGCGTCCAGCGCGGCCCTGCCGACGGGCACTATCCGCTCCTTGCCTCCCTTGCCGCGCACGAGGACGAACCCGTACTCGAAATTCACGTCGCCGACCTTCATCTCGGCCACTTCGGTGGCGCGCGCGCCGGTTGCGTAGAACATCTCCAGTATGGCCCTGTCCCGCATGCCCAGAGGCGTGGACGCATCCGGCGCGGCCAGCAGCGCCTCGACCTCCTCGGTGTTGAGCACCTCGGGCAGGGTCTTTGCTGCGCGCGGCGACTCCACAAGGGACGAGACGTCCTCCTCAATCAGCCGCTCCTGGGCCAGGTAGCGGAAGAACATCTTGACGGCGACGAGTTTCCGCGCGACGGAGGTAGGCGCCAGCCCGCGCCGCCGCGCCGCGGCGACGAACGCTCCGACGTCGCGGTCAGTGACGCGGCGCACATCCGCCGAGCGTCGGCCCAGGAAACCGGCGAAGTCGCCCAGGTCCGCGGAGTACGCCTTCAGGCTGTTCGGCCTCAGGCCGCACTCGACGGTGAGGTAGTGCATGAATTGTTCAATCAGTTCTCGCACGCCGCTCTCCGTCCAGCATAGCAACCAGAGCCGCCTACCCACACTTCAGGACGAAAGGGGGTCAGACGCTGAGGAGGAGGGCCGTCCGCCTTAGGCGGATCGGCCCGACGGGAAGGGTCTGACTCCCCGTCCAGCACGGGTACCAGAATTGCTCTACCCACTTTTTAGAGATGCACCCTTGATGTTCCCCGTGCTGGAATTTTAGTTGACGGCGGGATTGTGCGCAAGTATAATGCGCCACTTCGAAATGGATGTCACACGAATATCCCTCAGGGGAGGAGACAATCAATGCGGTTTAAGAAAGCCGAACTTGAGTGGTTCAAGCAGGCGCTGCTGAAGCGCAGGGATGTGCTTAGCGGCTCCGTCAACAAGATGCAGGAGTCCGCGCTTAACAAGGACCACGATGAGGCCAGCGGCGACTTCAACCACATGGCCGATATGGGCACGGACAATTTCGACCAGGATTTTACTCTCGGTCTGATAGAAAACGAGGAAGAAGAACTGCGCGCGATAAATGAGGCTCTCAGGAAGATAGAGGACAACACATACGGCCTGTGTGAATCGTGCGAAGCGGTGATACCAAAGGCGCGCCTGAAGGCGTTGCCCTTTACGAAGATGTGCGTGAAGTGCAAAGAAAAGGATGAATCCGGCCTGGCCTCTAAGTAGGTGTCCATAACTTTTGAACTGTTGAACTCCGAACTTGGGACGGCCAGGGGGTCAGAAGTTTATCCCGACGAAGGAGGGGCTGAGGAGCCCCGACTTGTCGGGGCCTTTTCCTTTCGCACCTGCTGTCTTCGGGCATCGCCTGCAAAGTCATGCGGGCCGGAAGTGAAAGAGGGGGCTGTGCCCCCCACCGACCTGCACAGCCGAAACCTGTTTCCTGCTCTCTCCCTGCCGCATCTTGGCCTCCTTGAACCGCGGCGGTGTCGTACAGGCTGATGCGTGCGCGACCCCCCAGTCCTTATACGGGTGCAGCACAGTTGATGAACAAATCCGACCGAAAAGCGAAGATCGCCTTTCTCCTTGTTGCCGTGTTCAGTGCCGCAGCAGACCTGGCGACGAAGGCGAGATTCTTCGACCCGGCCGCAGCAGACAAGCAATCTTCCCCTTACCAGCATATAGTCTGCGAGGGGTTTTTTTACATCCGCAGCGCAGGGAACGAAGGCGGCGTTTTCGGCATATTGCGGGGCAGCACGTGGACGCTGGTCGCCATGGCGGCGCTGGCGCTTCTGGCCGTGGTGCTCATACTCCTCAGGCTCGACGGCAGGCAGATGTGGACGCACCTGGCGCTGGGGCTGGTCCTGGGCGGGGCAGTCGGCAATCTCTATGACAGGCTGCTCTTCATCAAGCCCGACGGAACTTATGCGCACTATGTCCGTGACTTCCTGGATTTCAAGATATTCGGCTGGGACTACCCCGTATTCAACGGTGCGGACGTATTCATATGTGTGGGAGCGGCGATGATATTTCTGCGTGTTCTTTTTGGCGGGCCGTTATCGGGCGGGAAGCGTGCAAAGTCAAAGGCTGAAAAACCGAAATCGAAAGCCGCGGCAAGGTAACGTCAACAGGCGGGCGGGAATCGTCGAGGGCCGGGGAGCGTTCACCATGGGGAAGTCGGACCGCGCCGCGCTCCTGATACACGGTATTGCGGCCTGCCCCGAACAGTTGCGCGGCCTGGCCGAATACCTGGCGGGACACGGCACGGAATGCCGCGCAATGCTCCTGCCGGGCCACGGCAGGTGTTACCGGGACATGTACGACGTGACCTGGCGCGACTGGTACGCGGAGGCGGAACGGGAATTTCAGGAACTTCGTACTGGACGTAAGCAGACAAGTGTAGTAGGATTCTCCATCGGCGCTGCGCTGGCAATGGAACTGGCGGCGAATCATGCGGTAGACCGGCTGGTTCTCATAAATACGCCGCTCTTTTATTTCTACCGGTTCCTGCCGCAACGCCTGATGCTGGAGATTCTGAACCTCCTGACGAAGGAAATCAGGACGTTTGCGATAGGAGGGAGCGGCAGGGGCCTTATCTTCCCGCGTATTCCGGTGCGGGCGCTTTACACGATGGGGCAACTGGTACACCGCGAGCGTAAGCGCGCCGGAGAGATAGGATGTCCCACGCTGGTGTTGCACTCCACGCACGACCTGGCCAGCCGCGCAAAGAGCGCAACCCATCTCATGCGTCACCTCGCTTCAACAGAAAAAAAACTGGTCTGGATAAGGGACAAGAATCATAGTATACTTCAGGGAAAACACAGCAATAAGGCCTTCACAAAAATCGAATCGTTTTTGAATAGCCGGGCTGTTAGCGGCAGCGATGCATCCAAACCAAGTCAGAGGAGTAAACGATGAAGCATCTGGCGGAAATCAAGGGTTACCTCCAGGCCAAAGGGCTGAGCACGCTGCTGCCCGCGATAAGCGGCAGTCCCAAGATGCTCACCGCGCTGATTGAGAAGTTCAAGGACCAGGCCATAGAATTGGCGCTGAAAACCGTCCAGGGCGGCGAGCACATGAAGCGTATGCGCAGGGATGGCATCAACAGCCTCTTCGAGATGGCCAAGAGAAGCCTGCCCAGGCTGTCCAAGGAAACGCGAAAGAAGTTCGCCGTCAATCTCTTCTTCAACGAAATGCACCTGGGCAGCAAGGCCCGCAACGCATACCTCGAAGAACACGGCGAGCCCCCACCCTTCTTCATAGTCATCAGCCCGTCCATGCGCTGCAACCTTGCCTGCTACGGCTGCTACGCGGGCGACTACGACAAGTCAAGGGAACTGACGTTCGAGGAAGTTGACCGCGTCGTGCAGGAATGCAAAGACAAAATGGGCATATACTTCATCACGATATCGGGCGGGGAGCCGACCATCTGGCCGCACCTCTTTGAACTCGTCGAGAAACACGACGACATCATGTTCCAGATGTACACCCACGGCATGAACATCGACGAGGAGATGGCCAAACGGCTCGCCAAGGTCGGCAACCTCTATCCCGCCATCAGCATCGAGGGCGACGAGGAGAATACGAACGCCCGCCGCGGCCCCAACGCCTGGAACAAGATCACAGAGGCCATGTGCCGCCTGCGCGACAACGGCGCCCTGTTCGGCTTTTCCGCCACCCACACGCGCCTCAACCACGACGCCCTGATGAATGAAGATTTCTACGACAAGATGGTTGAATGCGGCGCGGCGTTCGGCTGGGTATTCCAGTACATCCTCATCGGGCGCAACCCCGCGCCGGAACTCGTGCCCACCGCGCAACAGCGCGTCGAAAGGTTCGATATCGTGGAGAAAGTCCGCACAACCAAACCGCTGCTCGTGTTCGATTTCTGGAACGACGGCGAGTTCACCGAGGGCTGCATAGCGTGGGGACGCCGCTACCTCCACGTCCAGGCCACCGGCCATGTCGAGCCCTGCGTGTTCGTCCACTTCGCGAAAGACAACATTCGTGAGAAGACCCTCACGGAGGTAGTCAACTCGGACTGCTTCAAGGAAGCCCGCAGACTCCATCCGTTCTGCGACGACCACCGCCGCCCGTGCTCCCTCATAGACAACAGGGAAGTGCTGCCCTACCTCGTGGAGAAATACGGCATGGTCCCCACTCACGACGGCGCCGACGGCATTATCAAATCGCCGCTCAGAGACGCGGTGGTGAAGACCTCGCTGGAATACGAGCAGGCGCTCGAAGAGACAAAGCAGGACCACAAGGTCGAAAATTACAGGGCCGAGAACCACAAGGTCACAGTGCAGAAGTGACGTTCTGCCGGCGCGCGGATTTCACACGGGGGTAAGGAGGAGGCGAGAGATGCTCCAGTGGCTGCTTCGCGGCGCCTTCAACTTTATGACTCGCGATGTGTGGCGCGAGTTCCAGGAGGCCTGCAGAGACCCCGTGGGTGCTCAGCGGCGCAAACTCTTTGCCATACTCAAGCGAAATGCCGACACCGACTTCGGGCGCAAGCATTCCTTCGCCCGAATCAGGTCGCTCGAAGACTACCGCTCCGCCGTGCCGATACGCGGGTTTTCCGGCTTTGAGCAGTATATAGGACGAATGTGCCGGGGCGAGCGGGGCGTCCTTACCGCCGATGTCCCGGAGATGTTCGCCACCACCAGCGGCACAACAGACAAGCCCAAGTTCATTCCC
>JAUXGI010000028.1 GCA_030622295.1 Planctomycetota bacterium | reverse complement strand
TGAGACCGGGGGTCAGCAGCAAAAAACTCTCAACCAAAGGGGCCAAACCCTTTGGTTGAGAGTTTTGTAAAAACAGACACCGTGTTATGCAGTCCCGATGTAGGGGACGGACTGAATTTATCCCGAGCCTGCGAGGGAGTTCGTCCCGGAACTACATTGCGCTTGTGAGAAATGCGGGCTATTCGTCGTTCGCCCCGTCCTCCGGCGGCGGTTCGGGGACGTAGATGTCGTCCGGGTCGAAACTCGCTTCCATCTCCGGCGAGGCGCTCTCTCTTCGAATCCTGCGGATGTCTTCGAGAAGGAATGCAACCACGTTCTCGCCGGTCTCGGGGTGTTTCAGTTGCGTAACGGGGGCCTTGGGATATTTTTCGAGCAGTTCAAGGCAGGCCTCTTCGCCGAGGCGCAGGAGTTCGTCGTCGTCGAACGTCAGACCGACCACCCGACAGGCCCTTGCGTAGAGGAGAGAGATTTCCGGATATATGCCGCCGCCCTTGTTTTTATTGCGGATGGCCTGGAAGTCCTCGAGTATTATTTGTGCTTCAGCGGCGGATTCGGCGTTGCCGAGGCTGCGCAGTTTGTCGAATGCCTCGTCACGCGCCTGGACTTCCTCGGCCTCTACGTTGTACCACGTTCTGTAGAGAAAGAGGAGCCCGATTACAATGGCGAAAACGGCGGCGATGATGAGCACCGAGTGCTTTTGCGCGAAGATGAAGAACCTTTCGCCGTACTCCACCAGGGAGTCCTTCTTCTTGTCTCTGACGTTTTTCTTTTTCTTTGCCATTGGCGGGTATTTCTTTGTTTCAGAACGGCTGAAATCGCTCTCGGTCTCGAATCCCTGCGGGATTGAGGGGCGTTGCCGCAATAGGAAAAATTTACGCCCGGCTGGGCTCGAACCAGCGACCTCGTGTTTAGGAAACACGCGCTCTGTCCAACTGAGCTACGGGCGCTTCGCGTCCGCTGCGCCTGCCCTGTTGCCGGCCCGGGCCGCAATGCAACCGCACCGGAGCATAGGATTCTACGTTCCCCGCAGTCGCTTTGCAAGCGAAATCGGCCGGAAATGAAATACCGCCTGAATGAATCCGACCCCCTGGCCCGCATTTCTCACCACGGGGAGAGACGAGGCTTGATTTCTGCGCGCGGTTCTGATATAATTCGCGCCAGATGATTTGTGTGTGATGTGTGGAAGCAGAAATCCAGTTTTCCCTCATCGCCTTTGCGGGCAACTGAGGGCGAATTTGATTCCTGCCTGTCGTAACGAGGCTGCTCACATCCCGTGGCAGCGGACGGGGCGACTTTTCACACATCACAGCCACCGATATGTCGTCTTCATGTCTTTTGGAGCCTTAAATGCAGGAATATCCCGCAGGCGGCCTTGAGAAATGCCAGGAAATTCTCGGCTATGAGTTCAAGGAGCCCGCCTTGTTTGAGCACGCAATAACTCATTCGTCGATCAAGTCCCCCACCCGGCCGTCCAATGAGCGGATGGAGTTCCTGGGGGATGCCATACTGGGTGTCATCATTTCGGAGCACCTTTACTCCTGCTTTCCGGAGTATGACGAAGGAGACTTGACGAAGATAAAATCGGTCGTCGTCTCATCGCCCACCCTTGCGCGCGCCGCCGAGCGGATGGGACTGGGCAACTATGTGGCCGTGGGGAAGGGGATACTGAAGAAGCGCAACATCCCGCGCTCGATTCTCGCCAATCTTTTCGAGGCCCTGGTGGCGGCGATTTACCTGGACGGCGGCATGGAGCACGCCAGGAAGTTCATCCTGGACCAACTGTCGGACGAAATCGACCACGTACTTCAGAACCGGCACCAGCGCAACTGGAAATCACTCTTGCAGCAATACACGCAGAAACATCTCGCCGTTACGCCCACCTACCACGTCGTGCGCCAGGAAGGTCCCGACCATTTCAAGGCCTTCGAGGTCGTCGCCAGGGTGAAGGACCGCGCCTTCAAGCCCGCATGGGGCAACTCAAAGAAGGAAGCCGAGCAGAACGCCGCCCATGAAGCGATTGCAGAACTGAAAGCCAACACCGACACCGAATAGCCCGCATCCCACACAAGAGCGAGGGGCCCGCCGGTGTGGCGAAACGCAACACGTGTTGAATATGTCTACCTGTCATTGACGCGGGGGTAGGTTCCCCCCACCGCAAACATTCGGCTAATGCCCCGTCGCGTAAGGCGTTACACACCCACACGACAAGCACCGTTCGTGGCACGCCAATTGCGGGCCGCAGAGTGATAGCGATCTTTTCATGACATCCACCGAAGGTGAACGGTTGCAGACCGTTCTTGTGCTTTCGGCCCGTGCGACGCGCCGGAAAAACCTCAATGAGGGTGAAATCAGGAGAGCAATCGGGAAAAAGGGCGCGCGTTACACGCGACATGCCCTGGCTGCGGCAAGCTGGCGTTGAGGTTCTTCATTATGTGATATGCGCTCGACGCGGGAATTCTTGGGAACAGGAACCCCAGGCTTACGAATGACACCCACGGGGGTGCACAAAAATTAACGATTGTTTTTGGTGTGTGAACTTCTCCCTTCACTGTGCCTCCTTGGGTGCCCCTGAAAGCAAACGGCCCTGAACGGCCGCCCGGATACGGGTACTGATAGGATTTACCGTCTCCACTTATCTTCTGGGTATGTTGGGTGGCGAAAGGTTTAAAGGGGCAATGCCCCGGATGCCACCCGCCCAATATACCCACTTATTTTGAACTGCAGGGGAAGGCAGGTTCGGCGCATTCGCCCACATGGGCAATCCGCCGAAGCCTGCCACTCTTTTTTTGGGGGCGGGCCGAGCGGGTCTTGTACCATGGAACGCGGAATTCGCTGGAGAGGCTCGGGGAGTCATCCGCCTGAGGCGGAGCAGCGAGGGGGTCAGACGCTGAGGAGGAGGCCCCGATTTATCGGGGCCGACGGGAAAGGGTCTGACTCCCCGAGCCTGCTCTCGCGTGCTGAGAAATGCGGGTCAGTCGGCGAGCGCGGCACGAAGCGTTTGAGGCTGGACGCTGTCATCCGGCAGGTTTATCTTGCCGCTGCTGACGGCCTGGAGAAACGCCTTGACAATGCCGGGGTCGAACTGCGTACCGGCATTATTGATAAGTTTCCATATGGCCTCCTCCGAGCAGACCGCCCGGCAGTAAGGTCTCTCCGTAGTCATGGCGCTGAAGGCATCCGCCACGGCGATTATCCTGGAGCCAAGAGGGATTCCATCTCCTTTCAGGCCGTGTGGATAACCCTTGCCGTCGTATCCTTCATGGTGGTACGCTATCAGCGTTATTTCCCTGGAGAGGAATTTCAGCGGGCGCAGGATCTGTGCAGCCAGGCGCGGGTGTTCCTTCATGGCCTGTGATTCCTTTGGGGTCAGTTTGCCCGGTTTGCACAGAAGCCTCTCGTCCATGCCTATCTTGCCGATGTCGTGCAGGTGTGCGGCGGTCTTGATAACCTCGGACTCCTCATCGCTCAGGCCCAACTGATTCGAGATTCCCAGCGCGTAGTAGGCCACGTCAAAAAAGTGGGAACGCGTATAGGCGTCGGGAAACTCCACGGCGCTCAGCAACGAGTCCACCCTCGACAGGTAGGTGTGCTTCAGGTCGTGCGAGAAGTTGCTCAGCCTGTCGCACAGGTCCGAGAACCGGCGCTCGTCCAGATACTGAGTGCATACGTCTTTTGTGCCGTGGTGCGCGCCACCCCAGGTCAGAACGCCGTTTCGGCCGGAGGCCTTGACCTCGTACAGGGCGGCGTCCGCCTCGTGCAGCAGGTTCTCCGACGTCACAGGACGGTCCGGCGTCCAGCCGCCCACCCCGATGCTGACGGTCAGTCTGGTGGAGGCATCTCCCTTGGCGAAAACATGGGAAGCCACCTTCTCTCTCAGCCTTTCCGCCAGTACTTCAGCGTCCTCGGGAGTGGTGCTGGGCATGATTACGGCGAATTCCTCGCCGCCGTATCGGGCTATCGTGTCGATTTCCCGGCAGTAGGTCTTCAAGATAGAGGCGACGTTGCGCAGGACGTGGTCTCCGAACTGGTGGCCGAAGGTATCGTTCACGTTCTTGAAAAAATCCAGGTCCAGCATCAGACAGGAAAGAGGCTGGCCGTGTCTTTCGGCCCTTTTGATTTCCTTGCCGAGTTGTTCAAAGAAAAGCCTGCGGTTTGCCAGCCTGGTCAGGGGGTCCGTCAAAGACCGCTTGCGCAGCCGGTTGGTTTCGACGATCGTGCGCTCGGATTCGCACTTCACCGTCTCACGCAGTCTGGCGATTTGCACCAGCCTCATCCCCTCGCACAGCCCGAACAGCGAACAGGTTGCCAGTATGAGGACGGAAGGAACAAGATAGGAGGCATTGTTCAATTTGGACGCGATTTCAGTCCAGCCTCCGGCGGATGCCATTTCTGCGGAGACATCTTCCAGCGACCAGGGATTACCCGACAGTGGCCGACTGACCGCCGCCCAGCCGGTACGGAGACTCTCTTCCGCCAGCACGAACGTACAGCAAAGCAGGCCCAGTGCCAGGCCCTTGGCCAGCATCTTTGCAAGGAACTTCCATCTTTTGTAGTTGTCCCTAAACATTGCTTCTTTTCCGCAGTTCGGTGTGACTGAATGGCTTTCACCAGATAGCCACCCTGGTTCTTTTCCGGCTGGGATGGACTGAATTCGGGAATTCCCGGACTTTGGCATGGAACCGGTAGAATCAAACGATATGAGGGATATGACCAGTATGTCTGGCAGCAATGTCCGTGCCATTTCCCATAACCTTTATATCCTACTGCGATACCGCTACTTACAACATTGGGGGCGCGGCCATTATGGGAATTGTCTTTCCCAACACCGCGATTTTCCCCAATCTGCGCCTCTCACCACGAAATGCGGGCCAATACCCCTTGACGGAAGACGTGAAGAGGCCGGCCTGTCACGCTCAAAAAAGAGCGTATTTCTGCCGATGAAAGGAATGGCACCCATGTTGCGGGGTGGAACTTGCAAGGCTCGTGGTGAGAAATGCGGGGAAGGTACTCAAAGTTTGTCCCCTGAATGAATAATGAGCGATAAGAAGAGAATAGTCTTCCTGGCGGACGTTCATCTGAGCGGCTCAAGGCCCGATAAGGAGGAGAGGTTTCTCCGTTTTGTCGAAAGCCTGGAAGGCCGCGTCGACGCACTCTACATCCTGGGGGACCTGTTTGACTTCTGGGTGGGGCCGCGACATGCAAAACTGCCGGAGCACGCGCGCGTACTCTCGGCGCTCAGGCGGTTGCACTCTTCCGGCTCGGACCTGGCCTTCCTGCCCGGCAATCGCGACTTTCACGTCGGGCGCGGGTTTGAGAAGGCCACCGGCGCGAAGGTCTTTCCGCCGGAAATGTCGATAACGCTGGGAGACCGGAAGGTGTGTCTCGCGCACGGAGACTTCCTCTGCACACGCGACAGCAGGTACCACCAGTTTGCGTCGATAATCCGCAGCGCGCCCGTGAAGAAACTGTTCCGGTTGCTGCCCGTGCGGCTCGGTCATTACCTTGCCAGCGGCTACCGCGGCCACAGCAAGCGCGCCACCCGGCGAAAGCCCGCGCACGTCAGAGACCTCGTGATGAAGTCCGTGGCCGCCGCTTTTCGCAAGGGCTGCGACGTGCTGATATGCGGCCACGTTCACCCGGCCCAGGGGCCGTACATGAAACGCATCACGGTGGACGGCGTGCCCAGGACCCTGTACGTGCTGGGCGAGTGGGAGACCGGCGGCTCCTACGTGGAATACTCCGACGGCCGCTTCGAACTGCGCACATTATGATGTGAGCGTTCACTGATTCAAAGCGGATTGGCCCCGGGGGAAGCATGTAAAAATCTTGGAAAGTGAGCGACGGGGACTGTCACAATTACGGCCCCGACAATCATCTGAAAACTAAAATGAAGGTCGGGGCGTAGATTGTTGACTGTCCCCTCGCGGAACTTGGAGACGATTTGAAAATCCAGGATTCTTACATGCACCCGGCCCCGGGTATCAAGAACACAAGGTCCAACTTCGGGAGCAGACAAATGCTGCAGGGAGATTTCTCAACACTCGGTCTGCCGGAAGTGCTCCAGATTATCGGCAGCGGGCACAAGACCGGCATGCTGACCGTCGTTACAACAGACGCCGAGCGCACCATCTACTTCAACTGCGGCCGAGTCGTCCTCACCCGGGAGCAGCACGACCGCTACCTGCTGGACAAGTATTTCAAGGACGTAGACCCCAGAGACAATGAAGACCTGAAGTTACTCCTGGCCAAACGCCGGCACACCGGCGAACCACTCGGCAGGCTGATGGTGGCGCGCGGCATACTGAACGAGGAAGAACTCCAGGGCGAACTTCAGCGCCAGACCGAGGACCAGTTCTATTCGCTTTTTTCCTGGATAGAGGGCGCTTTCAATTTCTTCGAGATGGATGCGTCATCGGCCGGAGCCGTCATGCACGAGATAGAGACCACGGAACTCGTCATGAGCGCGGCCAGGCAGGTGGATGAATGGCGCAAGGTGCGTTCAACGCTGCCGGACATGGAAGCCATGGTCGGCGTGAGGGACCGAAACGCCCTGGACGGCCTGGATGAGGCCGCACGCGAAGTCGCGGCGCTCATCCCTGATGCCGGCATATCCGTCAAGGAACTCTGTGCCGCCGCTCAAACCAGCGAACTGGAAACCTGTACCGCCCTTGTGACTTTGCTCGACGCGGCCGTGCTTGAACTCCTCGAGAATCCCGGTGAGAAACCCCTTGCCGCGGTGCCGGAGTCCGAGCATGACACCCTCTGAAGAGCGCTACCGCTCCGTCAAGATTAAAGATGGAGGTTCGCGGTACACTCGGGGAGTCATCCGCCTGAGGCGGATTCCCGCCCCAATCCGCCTGAGGCGGACGGGGCTCCTCAGCGTCTGACCCCCTCGCTAAAGCCCTCACACGGTATTCAACTCATAGTGTTAAGGTTGACGGACTACTACGCTGAAACCAACCAGGCAAGAAAGACATGCAGAAACTACCCGACGAAGTCCTCACACATGCACAAGACCTCCTTGCACGGGATACGAACATCGACCATCTCGCCGGGGAGTTGCTGACGCTTTGCGCCGAGAACGTCGGACACACGGCGCTGTTCTACCTGACGGGCGAGGACCTGGTCGGGTGGCGCTCCTGTTCAGGCGGTCAGTTCAGCGATATTTCCTCATGGCGCATCCCCACCCAGGCGTCGGCCCTTTACCGGAAACTCCTTGAAGAGCGGCTTCCCGCGGTATGCAAGCCCCCCGAACTGGGCGCATCCTCCGGCGGTGAAGAGGAGATGAGCGCACTAACGGGAGGCGCCCCGTCCGTATGCCTGGTCCCGCTGGTCATCGGGGACAGGCCTGCCGGTGTGCTGCTTTTCGGCTCCGAGAGCGCTTTCTCAGACGAAGCCGCCGCCGCGTTGAAGAACATAATCAATCTCTTCGCCTCGCACGTTGAGGTCCTCTATGAGACGGAAGCCTCGCCCACCACAGAGCGCACCGGCCACCCGCCCAAGACGACGACCAGAAGGGTCCTGGCAAAAGAGGACGAAGAGAATATCCGCCGTGTCCTCAGCAAGATTGAGACACTGCCCGCCATGCCGGGTATCGCCGGCAAGGTTCTCGAGATGGTCGAAGGCGCCGACACGGGGGCGCAGGACCTCCAGCGTATTATCTCGAACGACCCCGCTCTCACCGCCAGGATACTCAGGGTTGCCAACAGTTCCTATTACTGCTGCGGGATGGACGTCAACACCCTGAGCGAGGCCGTGGTCATACTCGGCTTCAACACGCTGCGCAGTCTCGTCGTCGCCGCAAGCGTGCGCAGCCTGTACGTGCAAAAACCCGTGCGCGGGACGGGCTCCGGCAAGGGAACGGCCCGCTTCAAGAGCCGCCAGAAATCGCTCTGGGAACACTCCGTCGCCTGCGCCGCGATATCCCGCACCATCGCAAAGAAGACCGGCCTCGAAAAGCCGGAGACGGCCTTCGTCACCGGCCTGCTTCACGATATCGGCCGACTCGTGATATGTCGCCAGATGCCCGAGGAATATGAGCGCTGGCTGAGTCAAAAGGAAGCCGTCCTTGACGGTTCGGCGGGCCGGTCGGACTCGCCGGGCGCGGCCGTGCTGAAATCCGAGTACGATGTATTTTCATTCGACCACTGCCAGGTAGGCGCGGCGGTCGCCGGCAAGTGGCGCCTGTCAAAGAACATGGTGGAAGTGATATCGAATCATCACAGCGACGAAAACGACCCGCCGCCCTCGCAACTGGCCGCTATCGTCGATTTCTCAAACCTGATTTGCATGAAGAACAACATCGGCACCCTCTCGTGTCCCGACATCAATCTCAAGGAAAACAGAGACCGGCTGAACATCCCCCTGACCGACGACGACCTGGACGGTGTGCTGGAAGACCTCGGCCGCATACTCGCCGCCGAGTCCATCTTCATCTAATGAGACCGGAGACCGGATATCAGATGTCGGACGCCGGACACTGGCTGACACGCATTTCTCACCATCCGCCCGAGGCGGATCGGCGAGGGGGTCAGAC
>JAUXGI010000374.1 GCA_030622295.1 Planctomycetota bacterium | reverse complement strand
GTGGGTGGGCTTTGACCCGGCAAGGGTGGAACACCTCAGGCACGTCGATGTCGTCGATACGCTGGGCTCCCGCGTGGAGGATTTGCGGCGGAACTTCAGGCCGCCTTCACAGGAGTGGCGCATGGGGCGGGTTAGAATCCGTTTTGACGACCGGTGCTGCTCAATATGCCTGTCCAACCTGCCGCGTTTCAGGAAGGAAATAATGCGGCGTCCGCTGAAAATGCTCAAGGCGCTACGCTACGCAATATTCGGCGGGCTGACCCTCGTGGGCGGCAACCCGCCGGTCGAGCGACGCAGGGGAGAGAAGGTCATTTACCTCGGCCAGTGCGGCATGAGCCACGCCGGCGAGCCTGGCGCGCTCGTCGCGGGGGGCTGTCCATTTCGTTTGGAAGAACTCATCCAACATATCTAAACGAAACCTTAAGGGGTCAAACCCCTTCAGGTTTCGTTTGTGACCTCGCGGGGTGTGAATGATAGGGTACCTGTGGTATTTGCTGATAGAGAAGTTTGTTACGCGCGCGCCGATGAGGGTCGTGTACGCGGTGGCGCGTTTTCTGGGCTTCCTGCGCTACCTGCAGTGGGGCAAGGGGAGACGCGCGGTCCGCCGCAATCTGGCCGTGCTGGTGGGCGGCTCAACGTCGCCGCGGCAAATGCGCGCGCTTGCGCGAAAGACCTTTATCAATTTCGGCCTGAACATAGTCGAATTCTTCCGGTTTGCGCGATTCGACAGGGAGTATTTTGACACGCACTGTCGGATATTCGGCGGAGACTACCTGAAGCAGTGTCTGGAGCGCGGCAAGGGCGCCATATTTCTCTCTGCGCATTTCGGCAACTGGGAGTTGGGCGTTGCGGCGTACGCCTCGCGAGGTTATCCCATAACCGTGGTGGCGCTGCCTCACAAGAACAGACGCGTAGAGGTGCTTTTCGTGAGCCAGCGCGAGCGGAAGGGGCTTCATGTGCTCCCGACACGGACTGCCGCGCGGCCTGCGCGGAAGGTCCTGAAGCGCAACGGCATTATTGGAATGCTCGCCGAAAGGATGACGGGCACGGACGGCGTGCCGGTTGACTTCTGCGGCAGGCGCGTCCTCTTCCCCAGAGGCCCCGGATGGCTGGCCGCAAAAAGCGGCGCCGCCGTGATACCCACGCTCGGAATCAGGAACAGGGACAATACGTTTGCCGTGTTCTCGCATCCCCCTATTCTGCCGCCTGATGAAGGCACCGTGGATGAAAAGATATTGAATGTAACACAACGATTTGCTACCTTCCTCGAAAAATACTTAAGCCGTTACCCCGAATCGTGGGCTACGTTTTTTGACTTCTTCACCGAGCAGGCGGCAGACCGACCTGGTGATTGAACAGCAAAGCGGAGGAAAGTGCGGGTTGGAGAACAACCGTGACAGGGCTATCATCGTTATCCCTGCCTTCAACGAGGCGCGGGCCATCGGGCGGGTAGTACGCGAGTTGTGTGCTTACGGCGTTCCGGTGGTTGTGGTCGATGACGGCTCGACGGATGAGACTTCTGCGCGTGCTCGTGATGCCGGCGCTGTGGTGCTCAGTAACGGCGCCAACCAGGGAAAGGGTGTCGCCCTGCTGAAGGGCTTCAAGTACGCACTGGAACAGGGGCGCGAGTTCATACTCACCTTCGACGGCGACGGCCAGCATTCCCCGTCTCTGCTTACCACACTCCTTCGTTCGCAGGAAGAAAGCCGGGCCGACGTTGTCATCGGGCGCAGGGCCATGTCCTGGCGGGCAATGCCGCCGCTCCGCTTCGCCACAAACCGCTGCACGTCCGCCGTCGTGACATGGATGGGCGGACAGAGGCTGACGGACACGCAGTGCGGCCTGAGGCTGTTTCGTGATGAAGTACTGCGGACGCTGCTTTTCGAGCGGAGGCCGAAAGTGGTTTCACGCCGGTACGACTTTGAGTCGGAACTGCTGATTGAGGCCTGCTACCACAAGTTCCGCGTCGTTGAGATTTCCGTGCCCACCCTGTACAACGGCGCCGCCAGCAGCATACGGCCGTTCGTCGACACCGTCCGGTTCTTCAGGATGATGGCGCGCATCATGTGGCGCAGATGAGACGGCAGCGCCGCAAGTCGATTTTCACCGCGAGGGGGTCAGACGCCGAGGAGGAGGCCG
>JAUXGI010000047.1 GCA_030622295.1 Planctomycetota bacterium | reverse complement strand
GGCCGTCGGGTCGATGATCGTCTTCATCGACGGGGTGCCGGAGAAGTCGGAATACCGGCGATTCCGCATCAGGACGGTCGCCGGCTCCGACGATTACGCCATGATGAAAGAGGTCATAGCCAGGCGCCTGCGGCACTCACGCTCGGAGGAAGGCTCGAAAGAAGAGGTCCTGAAGAATCGCTGGCCCATGCCCGACCTCATCCTCGTGGACGGCGGCAAGGGACAACTGAACGTGGCGCGCGCCGTACTCGACGACCTCGGTGTCGTAGACGTGGACGCGGCGTCAATAGCCAAGGTGCGTGACAAGACCACCGGCAGAAAGAGCAAGGAACACGACATCTTTTACATCCCCGGCCGGTCGAACGCGATTACCTTTCGCAAGGACGCGCACGAACTGTTCCTCCTGCAGCGCGTGCGGGACGAGGCACACCGCTTTGCCGTCGAGTACCACAAGAAAATGCGCAGGAAGAAAAAGTTCGCCACCGCGCTCGACGACATACCCGGCATAGGTCCCGCCCGTCGAACCGCACTGCTCAAGAAATTCGGCAGCGCCCGTCGCATCTCAAAGGCCGCCGTCGACGAACTCGCCGCCCTCCCCGGCATCAGCAAGAAACTTGCCCGGACAATCATCGCACACCTCCACGGGTCCGGCGACCAGACATGACTCTCAACCCGTAAGTTATCTCCGCTCCTGTGGGCGAGGGGGTCTGACTCCCCGAGTCTTGGCGTTTCCGTGGTGAGAAACACGGATTAAAGTCATCAGGCGGTAAATGTCGATAGTAACAATGCAGTTAAAGTACGCCCATAACGGGCGATGGAACGGAATCCGTAAATAGCCTATCATGGAGGACGTACATGGGCCTGCGGCTTCACACCAATGTCTCTGCCGTTACCGCGCTTCGGCATCTCGATATCTCCGACCGGCTTCAGCAATCTTCGCTGAGAAAACTGTCCTCCGGCGATGCCATAGCAGAAGACTCCGACAACCCTTCCGGGCTTGTCATCTCCGAGAAACTGCGCGCCCAGATAGGCAGCCTCCAGCAGGCGCGAGAGAACAGCGAGTACGCTTCTCACCTTGTAACCACCGCCGATGCAGCCCTCGGTGAAATCCATGATTTGCTCGCCAGGGTGCGGGAATCACTGGTCTTTGCACTCAGCAGCGGCGGGGCCTCAGGCGAGCAAGTGCGCGCTGAACAGGACGCAGTGGACGACGCCATACTGTCTATCGACAGAATCTCGTCCTCCACGCGCTTTGGCAAGAACAATCTGCTGAACGGCAGTTCCGCGATACGCTCGAAGGACGTATCCGCCGAAATCAGCGAAATCTCCGTCCGCAGCGTCGCACTGCACGGTGCAGACGAGAAGACGTTTGAAATTGAAATCACATCGGCCGCGGAAAGGGCAGCCGTCATCACACAATTTGACACGGCGACCGGCACCGCCGCCGGCGACCATATAATTCGAATCACCGGCGGCCTCGGCACGCAGGATGTGGCAATAGACGACGGCGGCACCACGCAGGACCTGATGACGGCAATCAACGCCGTGCGCGGCTTCACGGGCGCGCATGCCGTCCTTGCCAGCGGCGCTCTCGGTTCCCCCGCCGCCGGCGACGCGCTCCTGCTGCAATCGGACGACTATGGTTCGAATGAGGAAGTACTGCTCAACGTCATCCAGGGAGGCGGCATCTACGCGGCAGCCGGCGCAGGCGGCACGCCCGAACAAATCGACGCCGGCGATACCGTCAGGGACCTCGGCGCAGACCTGCAGGCGCGAATTACGGGAATGAATCTGAGCACGCGCGGCAATGAAATCGCCGTGAAGAACGACCAGTTAAGCGCCCGCATAACCCTGGCCGACGACACCGGCCCCGGTGACAGCCCGCTGGCGTTTACCGTCCTGGATTCCGGCTTCACCTTCCAGTTGCACATCGGCACCGCGGAGCGCGACTCGGTGACAATCGGCCTGGACAATGTGAAAAGCACTTACCTGGGCATGGCCGCGCGCACCCTCGGCGGCACCGGCTCAGGCACCCCCAGCGAGGCGGTGACAATCGGCGGATACCTTTCATCCATATTGAGCGGCGGGGGAAACGACCTTGCGAACGACCCCGGCAACGGCCTGCGCATTGTGGATGAGGCCGTCAAAGACATATCCGAATACCGTTCGTTCCTGGGGGCGTTCCAGACGCGCATAATCGAATCGAACATGAACTCGCTCGACATCGCGTTCCAGAACCTCTCCGCATCCGAATCCGACGTGCGCGACCTCGATTACGCGAGGGAGTCGGCCAACTTTGCGCGAAGAGACATCGCCGTAAAAGCGGGCGTATCGGTCCTCGCCTCAGCCAACCTCATCTCCCAAAACGTCCTCTCCCTCCTAACCTGAAAATTAGGAAAATTAGGGTCAGGTACTATTTATTTAGGCAGACCTGTCCCCAATTTATATCATTGCTACGCAAGGAGTAACGAAAAATAAAAAATAGTACCTGACCCTAATTTTTCGGATGAAGCGCGAGAGGAAAGAACCCCGCGCTACCAGGCGCGGAGTTCGCCGACGATCTCTTCCACGATGTCCTTGAGCGTGATGATTCCTATGACGGGGGCATCCTTCGGCTCGCCGGATGTGACCACGGCCATCTGCGCGCGTGCGGCTTGCAGTTTGGTCAGGGCCAGGTCTATCGGGGTGTCTTGCGGCAGCCTCATTACAGGTCGCATGTATTTCACAACGGGATGGTCGTCACTACCCCGGAATGGAAGGTCGAGCACGTGCAGTTTGCCGATGATTTCGCGGGGGCTCTCGTGGTAGATGGGCAGGCGGGAGAGGCGCTTCTCGGCCACTATCGGCTTTACCTGCCCGACGCCGGCGGTGTCCGGCACACAGGATACCCTGTCGATGGGAACCATGATTTCCCTGAGTGTCTTGTCGGTCAGGGCGAAGACGTTCCGCGCGGCCAGGTTCTGAAACGGAGACAACTGCCCGCTTTCGAGACCTTCCGCGATATAGTAGAGGAGGTCGGACTTGTCCAGGGTGAATTTGTCGCCTGTCTGTCGGCTGCCGATTAGCGCGGACAGAAGCCTGCCGATGCCTGTGACGATGAGCGTGGGGACATAGAACAGCCAGTAGAAAAAAAGTATAAGCCGGTAATAGCGGTATGTGAAAGTGTCGGCGTGTTTTCTGCTGTAGTTCTTGGGCAGCATTTCCGCGAAGACGAACATGACCGGCGCAAGGATAAGGGTCACCAGCAACTCGGCGCGGGTATCCGGAACTTTCAGTGTCACGAGCAGGGCGGTCATCCCGGCCGAGGCAAGGTAGGTTGAGGAATTCGTCCCCACCAGTACGGCGCCGACGAGGTGTTGCATGTTTCTCAGCAGTGCGTCGACACCCCTGGCGGCTACGTTGCCCTCTTCCAGCTTCAGCCGCAGCCGAGCCCGGTTGAGGCAGTAGACCGCCGTCTCGTAACCGGAGAAGAAAGCGGACATCACGATGCCCACCAGAATCACAAGAAGTATCACTACAAATGCCAAGCCTGCTCCTAACCCGGTCGCCTATCGACCGATACCCTGGTCACACGATGCCTGCCCGCGCCCTTGACAAACAGCCTGAGGGAGCCGCAATCGACCTTGTCGCCCACCCTGGGCACTTCCCCGAGTTGAAAGGCGATATAGCCCCCTATTGTGTCCACGTCTTCCGCTTCCAGTGATGTGCCGAACCGCTCGTTGAAATCCCTCAGCGACAGGTCGCCGGGAACCTCGGTGCGGTACTTCCCCTCGGGCCGGATACGCCGGTGCCTGCGGTCGAATTCGTCTTCGATCTCGCCCACTATCTCCTCCAGTATGTCCTCGATTGTCACTATCCCTTCCATGGCGCCGTGTTCGTTGACGACAACCGCAAACTTGCGGCGCTCTCGCTGGAACTCTATCAGCAGACTTTCGATGCTCTTGTTCTCGGGTACGATGAGTACGGGCCGGATGAGTTCCGCGGGCTTGTCGGCGGCGGTGGAAAAGACGTCCTTGGCGCTGATTAACCCCACGACGTCGTCCTTATACCTGCCGAACACGGGGATGTTCTTGACCTTCTTCTGTCCGATGAGTGAGATGAGGTCATCCATGCCGTCGGTCTTTTTGAAGGCGACAACGTCCACGCGCGGCACCATGACCTCCCTGACGCGTATATCCCGGAAGTCGACGATTTCGCCGACAAGCCTGCTGAGACGCCTGCCGACGACTCCCCCGCGCACGGCGGAGGCGATGATTTGCTTGAGTTCCTGGGGGCTGAGGGCAAAGGGATCGGTTCGGAGTCTCGAGCGCTTGCGCGTAACAAGGCGCAACACCCTTGAGGCCGGGCTGACCGCCTTCTGCAACAGGAAGAGCGGCAGCGCGCTGACCTTCGCAAACGCGGCAGGCAGCCTGACGGCGACTGTTTTGGGCGCGACCTCGCCAAAGACTATAAGCGCGAACAAGGCCAGAAGGTTTACCACCACGATATATGACGAGTCGCCGTAATGCCGCTCCAGCCCCCTCGCAAGGACAAACGCAATGCTGCAAAACATGATGTTCACTACCATGTTGCAAAACAGCACGGTCACCAGCAGCCTGCGCGGCCTGTTGACGATCTCGTAAATGATATTCTCTATGAGGGAGTTGCCGTCACGGTATTTGCGGACCTGCTTGCGAGTAAGCGAGAAGAGGGCCGTCTCGGACCCGCTGAAGAAGGCCGACAGGGCCAGCAGCACACCCATTTCGACGAGTTGTATTGTCAACGGCATTACCCCACACCGATTAGTTCCACCATGTCCGCAAAGCGGTCTCGCACGGCGTCCAGCATCATGTTGTAATGCGTCGCTTCGACGCGCACGCTTTGCCCGCCTGCGCTGACGGCGCGCTGCCGGGCGATAGAGAAAGCATCCTTCCTGGCCATGCGCAGGATGTCATAATCTTCAATAAGGTTGGCCACCTTCAGTTCGGGCAGGCCGTGCTGGCGCGTGCCGAAGAACTCGCCCGGGCCGCGCAGCCGCAAATCCTCCTCCGCTATCTTGAAGCCGTCCGACGTGCGCGAGATTATCTTCAGCCTCTCCTTGCCTTCGGGCATGCGAGGGTTGCCGAAAAGGATGCAATACGACTCCTCGGCCCCCCGGCCTATGCGTCCGCGCAACTGGTGCAACTGCGACAGACCGAACCGCTCCGCGTTTTCTATCACCATCATCGTCGCATTCGGCACGTCTATCCCAACCTCGATGACAATGGTGGAAACGAGCACCTGTATCTTCCCGTCCCGGAAGGCGTGCATCACCGAGTCCTTTTCCTCGCTCGACATGCGCCCGTGCAGGAGGGCGACCTTGAATTCCGGAAACACCTCCCCTGCCAGCAACTTCGCCATCTCGGTGGCCGCCCTCAGGCGTCTGGTCTGCTCGTTCTTCGACTCCTCCACGAGCGGATAGACGAAATAGGCCTGGCGGCCCTTTCTGATTTTATCACGGATGAAATCGTATGCGCCGGGCATTTTCCTCCGGGGCACCCACCAGGTTTTTATGCGCTTTCGGCCGGGGGGCATCTTGTCGATTATGGAGACGTCAAGGTCTCCAAAGACCGTCATCGCCAGCGTCCGGGGGATGGGAGTGGCGGTCATTATAAGCACGTCGGGATTCACTCCCTTCTTGATGAGCGAGCCGCGCTGCAGGACGCCGAATTTGTGCTGCTCGTCGACAACAATGATGCCCAGTTTTGCGAAGTTCACATCTTCCTGGACGAGCGCATGCGTGCCGATTACGATATCGGGCTGGCCGGCGGATATGACGGCGAGTTTCTCGCGCCGTTCTTTTTTGGACATGCCGCCAATCAGCGGCAGTATTCGTACGCGGCTGCCGGCCAGGAACCGCCGCACGGTCAGGCAATGTTGCTGGGCGAGTATCTCGGTGGGGGCCATGAGCGCGGCCTGACACCTGTTGGCGACGTAGCACAGCATGGCATGGAGCGCCACCACCGTCTTGCCCGAGCCCACATCCCCCTGGAGCAGCCGGTTCATGGGCTTGGGCGATTCTATGTCGCGGCTGATTTCCCTTATCACCTTTTCCTGGGCGGAGGTCAGTTCGAAGGGGAAAAGCCGGCGAATATGCGCGTCTATCTCGGGCGTCACTGCGACGCGGTTGGTCTTGTCTTCCTTCTTCAGCGCCTTGTGCCTCAGCGCCATGACAAGTTCCATAAGGAACAGTTCATCGTATACCAGGCGTCTTCGCGCGGTTTCCGCCTCTTTCATTTTTTTGGGGAAATGCACCTTTAGCAGGGCATCCGCGAGCGAGGGCAGTTTCCGCTCGCGGAGCATCTCCGGCGGCAGGAAATCGCGGACCTCCTCCAGTGCCGACCCGAGGGCGTTGCTTACCATCTTGCGCAGTCGCCACTGGGTAAGCCCCTCGGTGGAAGGATACACGGGGAGTATGGGAGTGCCGGGCGTCATGTCACCCATCACTTTGGCCTCGTCCGTGCCGAGCACCTCGAAGTCCGGAGCGACCATTTGCGCCATGTCGTAGAACTGCACGACTCCCGACATGATGACGACGTCGCCTTCCTTCATGGCCCGGGCCATGTAGGGCGCATTGAACCACACCGCCGCAATTGCTCCGGTGCCGTCGGTCAGGACGAACTTCGTTATCGTCTTGCCGCTGAAGGTGCGACGCGACTCCGCGTCGATAACGTTTCCCCGAACGGTACAGAACTGACTCCGGCGGGCACGGTTCATGGGAACGATCTTCGAGCAATCGAGGTACTTCCGGGGCAGGTGATACAGGAGGTCGCCTACCGTCTCGATTTTGAGTTTGCGCAGCAGGACCGCGTTTCTCGGCCCAACGCCGCGTACGTACTGCGCCGCCTTCATGAGAGGGTCGGACTCGCGGCGCTTCGCGGCGGGCAGGCGCGGTGCGGCCGGGCTTCGCCCGGTTTCTTCCCGCCTGGGGCGGGCCTCCGAAGCGGACCGGGCCGGTGTTGAAAACCGCCCCTCAGGCCCATCCTTTATGTCTGTATCATCGGTCAATTCTTGTCTTCGGGGAGATGCTCTTTGCCGGGCGAAGAGACTTTCCTCTTCTCGTATAATGCGTTGAGTCTTGAAAGGATTTCCTTCGGGTCAATACCCTTGGAGCGCGCGCCTTCCTCGACGGTTTCGACCTCGGCGACTGCGCAGCGCCGGCACGGCAAGCCGAACGACTCGAAGACCCCTGCGGCGCCTTCATGCAGTTCCAGCGCGTCAAATATCAGCATGTCCGGTGTGAATTGCTTTGCCATTACCACGATTTTCTAGCACACCTCTCGAACGCTGTCAAGACGGGAAGATGCGGCGGGTGTACTTCAGAAATGTGGGTAAACCTTTCCGCGACACAGAGGAAAGGGGGTCAGACGCTGAGGAGGAGGCCCCGATTTAT
>JAUXGI010000141.1 GCA_030622295.1 Planctomycetota bacterium | reverse complement strand
CGTTATGTCTAATAACACACAAAGGGGTCTGACCCCTTTGTGTGTTATTAGCCGAAAAGTGTGTCGGCGACATTGCGGCGGAGTGCCGGATAGATGCGCTGGAGCCTGGCGGCGATGGTATTGTCCACTCGCCGCGTGCCGTCTGCGGTCTGGACGATAACGCCCCACTCGATATCCTCTGCGGACCGCACTTCAATCGTTGCGCCCGGATCCCTCGCCTGCAATCGCCGGGATAGGCCGTCGCCGAATCTGTCGAAGTCCTGGCGAGAGATATGTGCAACCAGTTGGCCGCCCCCGAGCAGTTCCGCCGCCTCGGCGGTGAGAGCGGCGAGCATTTGCGGATAGTCCTGCGAGTCGCGATTCAGCAGCGCCTTCCTTGCCTCGCTTATGATATTTAGCAGCACCTTTTCTCTGACGTCCAGTTGGATGCGCCGCATGGCGGGCTCGGTGGAGGCCCGGATGACCCGCGTGAGCGCATCGGCGCGCCTGTCCGCCTCCTCCATTGTTTCTTTCTCGGTTTGCCTCGCCTCGTCTTGCGCTGTTTTCGTCATCTTCTCTACCTCGCGACGGGCGGCCTTCAGGATGCGCTCGGCCTTTGTGCGCGCGTCGGTGAGGATTTCTTCGCTTATTTTCGCCTGTGCGTCTTCCTTCGCCATTGCTTGCCTCTGTTATGGACCGGCAACTGAAGGCAACAGGAGAGAAAGTCTCCGGTCTCGAGTGTCGCGACTTGACAACCTCTCCTTTTCTGCTTGCCTGCTTTCCCGCATCACTAAACTCGTATTCCGACCGCTTCGGTGATTATGCTGAGCAGTGAGCGGCGGTCGGGCAGCGGGCCTTTGGGCCCGGGTATCTCAACAATGAGCGGCCGGACCTGTGACAGGCGTATCTCGTCAAGTTCGTCCTTGACCTTCGCGGCGATTTCTTCGGTGACGATAACGACGCCGACATCATGCTTTCCGCGTGCTTCCTCAAGGGCGGCAAAGGTCTCGTCGCGCGTGGCGGCCACGCGGCCCTCCACGCTCGCGTAAGAGAAACCAAGCACGGTATCGCTGTCGCCTATGACGAAATATTTCATGTCGTCTTCCAGTTAAGCGTGTCGCGGCCGGGGATTCCACGGACCGTTTCGCACCGGGAATGATTCCGAAAAAAGAATCATGCGAAATCGATTGCAATCCATGCAATCCGTTGCATCTCTCCCGGGCCGGCTGCCGGCGCTTAAATCTTGCCCAGCAGGAGTATGCCCACCACAAGGCCGTAGATGGCGAGACCTTCTGCCAGGCCCATGTAGATGATGGAGCGGCCGACGAGTTCGGGCTTTTCACTGGCGGCGCCCATGACGGCGGCGCCGATGCGTCCGACGGCATACGCCGCGCTGATGCAGCCGGCGCTCACCATCCCGGCAATGGCGATAATGATGGCCTGCTGGGTGTGGGGATCCGTGATTTTCCCCTCTTCCTTCTCTTCCGTGTTCTTCGCCTCATCGCCGCCTCCCTCGGCGGCCAGCAGTACGGCGGGAACACCTATCAGGATTATCAATCCAAGACTCACGACCAATGATCTGGCAAAGAAACGGTTCATAGTGTTTCCTCCGATATTACTGTGTGAGGGTCTTTCCGATTTCATTTTTCTGATGCTGCTCCTGTCTTGAAAGGTTCAAAGGCTTTCCCTTCACCCCGGAAGAACTTGCCGAAGAACTCGTGGTACTGCAGGCGAATGCACTGTATGCCCGCCACGAGGCCTTCAAGGGCGATGACCAGTACGTTGCCCAGGATGAGAATCAGCCACCGGACCGGCGCCACTTCAATCGACTCATACATTTCCCACATGGCATAGCACAGGCCGGCATGCGCCAGGGCAAACCCCGCCACACGCAGGAAGGAGGCGGTGTTGGCCAGATAGGCTATCACCGTTTCCATCACTTCCACGAGGCCTTCCATGATGCCCGATATCAGTCCGCCGCTCCCGCGGTGCGACCGGGAGAAAATAAAGCGAAGCGGCTCCGCGAGGAATATGAGCACCAGCGGCAAGCCCACTGCGAGCGCTATCAACCAAGGGGACGCACCGCCGAATATGACGACGGCCAGTATCCCCCAGTAGAATATAAGCCCCGCCAGGCCGAACTTGTCCAGCACCCCGCTGTAATAGCCCTTGCGGCTGAATCGGTTCACCACGTTGAGTATCACGCCCACGGACAGCAACACGACGCCCGAGACGATGGCAATCATGAACAGGCGGTCGATGTCCTTCAGCGACTCAAGCGTGAAACCCTCCACATGGAACACGCCCTCTTTGCCGAAAACGCTGCCGTAGAGGAACGTGCCGAAAATCATTGCCGATATGCCGGCGGCAATGAAAATGAAGCCGACGTCGCGTACGACTTCCTTTTCTCCTTTGAATCGCAACAGAATCCCGACCAGCACAAGCACCGCGCCCTGGCCCAAATCCCCGAACATCAGGCCGAAGAGCACGAGAAAACTTATCGCGACAAACGGCGTCGGCTCTATCTCACCGTACGTCGGCAGGCCGAAGTTGGACACCAGTATCCTGAACGGCTTGAAAAGGGGACTCAGCCTCGCCTTGACCGGAATGGCGGCCTGTGAGGCGTCCCCGTAGGACACCTTTCTCATTCTTACCAGCGCGCGCCCGCCGGTGGCGACCAGCAGTCTGTCGCGCAGCCGGGGCGCGTCGGCTGTCGGCACCCACCCCGCGGCGACACATGTGAAACTTGTTTTGCCGAACTGTGACATGGCGCTGCAGAGCGCCATCTCGGTTTCCAGAGAATGCCGGTAGCCGCCCAACTCCTCGCCGACGGCGTCCGCGATGGTCTGGAGTTTGGAGCCCAGTCCTTCGATTTTCTTGAGCAGGGCCAGCCGGCTTTCGCGGTGTTTTTGCAGCGCCACGGCGGGGTCGGCGCCCCCGGTGTCCGGCGGCTCCTGCCGGGCGAAGCCGAGTTTTTCCAGAACGGTCTGCAGCGCGAAACGCTTCTTGCGCGAGACCATTACCGTGACGAGTTCCTCCCCGTCACGCCGTTCCAGAGGCACTACTATTGCGAAGTCCGCTTCGCGGGCAAGCACGTCGGCCTGGTCGCACTTGAGCCAACCCACGCGCATCGTGACAAACGACAGGCGGCCCGGTGCGAACGCCTCCGCAGGGAGCGGCGCGAGCGACTCCAGGTCTTCCTCCTGACGCTGCAGGTCGACGGCCATTTGCACGGACTTGTCGCGCTCCTCGCACAGTTTCCCGACGCGTTCCTCCAGCGCGCCCAAACCACGCCTGATCTCGGCGAAAGGAAAGGCGCGCTCATATTTCCCCCCCGCTTCCGGCTTGAGTCCCAGTTTCTCCTGCAAGGCGACGACCCTGCCGAGCAGCATCTCGGCCTCGTCCTGGCGGCCTTCCGTGTCCACGGCCTGGAGCAGGTTGCCGCTTTCCATGGAGTACGCCGGGATGAGATGCGCACACCCGAGTCGTCCCAGTTCGGTAACGGCGGCGCGAAGGTCGCTCTCGAGGACCACCACGTCGAGACGTGTCATTTCTTCGGGCCTAAGCATATTCATCGCCTGCCGTAATCAGCCTGTGCCGCGCATCCTCGGCCGACAGCCCCAACCTCAGGGCCTCGCCGAGACGCAGGATGTCCTGAAGTTCAAAGCGTTTCAGATAGCAGTAAGAGACAACCGCGCCGAAGTCGAAAATGGATGCTGCAAACTGTTTTTTGGCGGCGCGATAAAGGTAGCGCGCGCATATATCCTCAATATCGCCGACGGACGCGACGGCCCGTCTGTCGGGGTTGACTGATTCGAAGTGGGGAATGGTCTCGAGCAGGCTTTCGACGGGATTCGTCAAAAATGTTGCCATATATCCTGCGCCGCCAAAGTGCCCGTACGGCACGACCAGGTCGCTGAATATCTCCGGGGGCAACTGGTACGTCTGCAGACACCGCAGGACAAAGACGATGTTGTAGCACAGTGCTTCGCGCTGGATCATGGGCAGGCACGTATGCTTGTTTGTGCGGAAGAGCCTGCCGGCCAGTCTGAGCGCCTCCGTGTAGTAAGCCTTCTCAACGGCGGCCTCGAGGAAGAACACGCGGCCATGCTGTATGAACCTGTGCATGACGGGCGACATGGCCGCCACGAAGCGCTCTTCGGGGATGAATGAGGCAAACGCGCCCACGTCCTGCGCCGACAGCATCCTTTCCACAGGCAGTGCGTACCGCTTCGGCATGGGGACAAGGTCCCGTTCAATTTCCCCCGGGCGCATCTTGCGCGCCCAGGCGCGGATGACGACCTTGAGGTTTTCCACCTCGTATCGGCGCAGCAGCCACTCGAACAGGGCGCTCTCCCTGCCCCTGGTGAAGTCGAGTATATGTGCCAGATGCCAGACGTGGCGGCGGAGCACTGCGCGCTGCGCCTCCGCCGGCGTCATGTCCTGTGTGGTGTCCAGAACCTGACGATAAAACACGAGCGGGGATTCTAGAAATGCGAGTTTGGCCAGATCCGGCCCGGCCAGAATCTTCGCCTTGAGCGCGCGTATCTTTGCCGCCAGAAAGGCGCGGTCGCTTACCAGTTT
>JAUXGI010000231.1 GCA_030622295.1 Planctomycetota bacterium | reverse complement strand
GGGGCTGATTGCTGAAGCGGAAAAGGAGCCCGGCTTCGGCGACAGGAACTGGAACAGGAAGAACAGGTACAATCGTTCCACGTTTGAGTTGACGTATTCATACCGGAAGGATGACGAGCGCCGGCGGGCCATCGTGCGGACCTTCAGACATGACGAGGCATGGTTGGTGCTGACCTTCCGCGCCTCTTCGGCCGACTATCGGCGCGCCCTGCAAGAATTCGAGGCCATGTTCCGCTCTATCAAGACACCGTGACGAAAGGTTCAGCCCGTCGCGGGGATTCTCAGCGTAACCGTGGTTCCGGTGTTCTTGCCTTTGCTTGAGAGCCACATCCTGCCGCCGTGCTTCACCACGATGTCGCGCGCGATAGTCAGCCCAAGCCCCAGGCCCGCGCCGAGGAATCCCGTTTTTGATGAACTGCGCTTGCCTGTGTCGATGAGTTCCACGAAAGGCTCGAACACCCTGTCGACGTGCGCAGGGTCCACTCCGATGCCGTTGTCGGTCACGCTGCAAACGACGCCGTCGTCCTTAAGGGAAACGTCCACCGTTATCTTGCCGCCGGATTCGGGCGTGTATTTTATGGCGTTCTGGAGCACGTTGGTGAGCGCACGCCCCAGGCTTTTCTTGTCGGCGGCAATCGGCGGCAGGCCGTCGGCAACCGATACGTCCAGGGTGATGTCCGGCCGCTCGGCAAACAGCGGAACCGCGTTCTCAATTGCGTGATTAAGGATTTCCCTGAAGTCGTGCTCCGTGAATTCGCGCTCCCGGGCCGGAATCTTTCGCCTGGCGTAGGTTATCAGGTCGTTGTGAATTTCGGCCAGTCGCCCGCTGTTCTGCCTTATCTGCTCGATGAGGTCCTTCTGGTAAGCGGTCAGTTTCCCGCTCTGTTCCTCGAGCAGCATGTTCAGGCTCAGGTTGATGATGGTGAGGGGCGTGTTGAGTTCGTGGCAGGCCATGCGGATAAAGTCTTCGCGATTGTCATCCATAGCCTTCTTCTCTTCGTGCATGTTCTCGATGATACGCCTGGTCTCGCGCACTTTCTCCAGGACGCGAGAATTGCCTATTGCCAGGCTCACGTGGCTCACCATGGCCGACAGCAGGTTCACCTGGTACTCGCTCAGTGGCCGCCTGTCAAGGCGTTTACCCGTGACGCACAGTCCCACCACGGAAGACTTGTGCACCATGGGGAAAAGCAGCGACGGCCGCCAGACGGTGAACGCACGGGCAATCGGGGAGAGGGTCGGGTGGGTTTTCACGCCGTCGAATCTTCGCGCCGACTTGTTGTTCACCAGTTCCGAGTGAATCTGCTGTGACAGGGCCAGGGTTTCCGGCTGATGCTCGTCCAGACCCTTGGACGCGGTCAGAGACAACTCCGGCCCTGTTCGGAGAAATACCTGGACGCCGGATATCGCGAATTGGCCGCAGATGGTGACCGCGAAGTAGTTGGCCAGTTCCTCTATGCCCAGTTCGTCCAACTGGCTGGCGAATTCGTTCAGAGTGAAAGCGTCGTATGCCCGCCTCTGCTGGCGCGTGGTTCGGCGGCGTGTTCGGGAGTCAGCCATGACCATTGCCTCTTGGATATAAGGATGCGGTCCTGCCTTGGGACTATACTCCCTGCTCCTTCCCCCGGGTTCCCTGCTCCTTCCGCCCTATCTGTTCATATCGACATTCGCCACTTCAAAGTTCAAGGCTCAAAGTTCAAAGTTCAAGGTTTCCGCCTCAGGCGGATTCAAGGTTCAAAGTTCAAGGTTCAAGGGTTCAAAGGATTCCTTGCCCTTGCCCTTGCCCTTGCCCCTTTCAGTATCCCTTTCCTACTTGCCTACTCGCCTACTTTCCTGCTGTCGCCCCCTCCCTTTGCCCCTTGCTTTGGCTTCCAGCGCGTGCCCTCCGGGGTGTCTTCCAGTTCGTAGCCGCGCTCGGCAAACCAGCGCCGGATGGCGTCGGCCGTGGCGAAGTCCTTCGCCTTTCGGGCTTCTTCGCGCTCCTCTATCTTCTGCTTGAATTCCTGCGACAGCTCCTCCCGTTCCTCGTGCATCACGGCCAGTACATCGTCGAACCTCAACATCAGCGCTTTCGCCTCAGCCGCCTCCTCCGGCGACACGTCGCCGCCCAGGCGGTTGACATCACGCACGAGGTTGAACACCGCGCCCAGCGCCCCGGCAATGTTCAGGTCGTCGTCCATCGCTTCTTCGAATTTCCGCGCAGCCCCGTCGCACAGTCGCGAAACCCGGCCACCGGTGCCGCCCCCCCGGCATGTTTCGAGGTGCGCCAGGAAGTCGCGCAGCCGCCGTATCGCGCGGCGGCTGTCCTCAAGACCCTCCAGCGTGAAGTTGAGGTTCTGCCGATAGTGCGCCGACATCAGCGCATAGCGAATCTCCGCCCCGTCGTATCCCTTCGCAAACAAATCGCGCACGGTGTGGAAGTTCCCCTTCGATTTCGACATCTTCTCGCCGTTCACCAGCAGGTGTCGAACGTGCAGCCAGTACCGCACGTATTCGGTGCCGGTGAACGCCTCCGACTGCGCGATTTCATTCTCGTGATGGGGAAATATGTTGTCCTCGCCGCCGGTATGGATGTCTATCATGTCCCCGAGATACTTCATCGCCATCACCGAGCATTCGAGGTGCCATCCCGGGAAGCCGTGCTCGTTCCACGGGCTGGGCCATTGCATGATGTGCCTCGGGTCGTTCTTCCAGAGGTGAAAATCAAACGGCGTGCGTTTCTTCTCGCTCACGGCTACGCGGGCTCCGGCCTTCAGGTCTTTCAGCGTGTTGCCGGACAACCTGCCGTATCCGGGAAACCTCGATATGTCGTACAGCACCTCCCCGTCAACTACGTAGGCGTAGCCCTTGTCGATGAGGCCCCGCACCATCTCTATCATATCGGGGATGTGCTCCGTGGCGCGCGGAAAGACCATCGGCTCGCGCAGCCGAAGCGCCTTGAAGTCATCCATGAACGCCGCGGTATAAAACTTCGCCAACTGCCACGGATCCTTCTTCTCCAGTACGGCTTGACGCTCCAGTTTGTCCTCGCCCGTGTCGCCTTCCAGGTGCTCATCATCGTCCAGCGTCATGTGCCCCACGTCCGTGATGTTCATCACCTGCTTCACCTCGCAGCCCTTGTACTCCAGGTAGCGGCGAAGGATGTCATCAAAGATGAAGGTTCGGAAGTTGCCGATGTGGGCGTATGTGTAAACGGTGGGACCGCAGTTGTATATCCTGACGACCTGTTTGTGCAGCGGCTTGAATTCCTCCTTTTTCCTCGTCAGCGTGTTGAACAGATGCACACTCACTCTATCACCGTACTTAAACGCGTTAACGAGAGTCAGAGCCTTTCCCGTTTTCCCTCGTGAATTATCGAAACCCCAGACAAGCCAAGATGATACCACAATTGACAAAAAATGTCAAGTCCTGGTCGCCCTCGGGGGAGCATTAAAGAATTGCTGGTAAAAGCGAGGGGGGAAATAGCAGCCTCTCCCCCGATCCGCAAGGTGACAGTCCC
>JAUXGI010000118.1 GCA_030622295.1 Planctomycetota bacterium | reverse complement strand
GGCGGTATTTTCGGGGCTTTCTTTTTGAGGGTTGAGCGGGGTGCACCCGAGGAAGGTGGACAGATGCCGGACCCCGACAGAAAGCGCTCAATTATAGAGCGAAACCTCACGGAAGTGAGACGGCGCATGGCCGCCGCATGTGAGCGTTCCGGGCGAAAAACGGAAGAGGTCTCGCTAATTGCGGTCACGAAAACCATGGGCCCGGAGGAGATAGCGATTCTCGCCGATTTGGGCGTAAGCAAGATGGCCGAGAGCCGCGTACAGCAAGCACTCGCAAAGATTCCCCACGCACCCGCCGGCATCGAGTGGCACATGATAGGACACCTCCAGCGGAACAAGGCGAAAAAAGCGCTGGAGTTGTTCGCCCTGGTGGACAGCGTGGACTCCGTGCGCCTGGCGAAAGAGGTCAATAAACACGCGGAGCACATGGACAAAACCGTGTCCGTCCTCCTGGAGATAAAAACCAGCGGAGAAGAGGCCAAGTACGGCGTGGGGCCTGAAGACCTGCGGGCGATAGCCGAAGAACTATGCGCCCTCGCCCTGCCGAACCTGCGCGTTGAAGGGCTTATGACGATGGCGCCGTTTACCGATGACATGAATGTATGCCGCAGGTGCTTCGCGTCGCTGCGCGAGGCCGCCGAAAGCCTGCACGACCTGGAGGGCGAGCGCCTGGAGATGCGACGTCTCTCGATGGGCATGACACAGGATTACGAAGTGGCCATTACAGAGGGCGCTACGGAAGTCCGCGTGGGAAGCGCACTGTTCGCCGGGCTTACCCCACTGCACGAAAAACAAAGATGACGGATGATGACGTCAGCCGGAGCATTTCTTGTCTAAACTCGTCATAGAAAACGGCGCCAACAAGGGGCGCGAGGTTCACCTGACCCGTGGAACCGCGATAACGTGCGGCCGCGAGAGCGTGCTGGAACTGCCGCTGCCCGACGCGCTGGCCTCGCGCAGGCACTTCCGGATTGAAACGCGCGACGGAGATTTCTACCTGGTCGACCTGGACAGCAGCAACGGCACGTTCGTCAACGGCAGGAAGGTCACCAAGCAGCGGCTCCAGATAGGCGACCGGATACAGGTCGGCGAGACGCTGATGTCGGTGCTCGAAGACAGCGAGCGCGTCGACACGGGCGGGCTGCTGGGCCGGGTGATAGGCGGACACCGCCTGGAGAAGCGCATCGGGCGAGGGGGAATGGGAACCGTGTACAAGTCCACGCAGTTGTCCCTGAACAGGCCGGTGGCGATGAAAATCCTCTCCGACGACCTGACTCAGGACCGCTCGTTCACGACGATGTTCATAAACGAAGCCCGCTCAGCCGCCAGTTTGTCACACCCCAATATCGTGCTCGCCTACGACGTGGGCAAGGACCAGGATAAGTTCTTCTTCGCCATGGAATACGTCCCCGGCGGCAGCGTACAGGAACTCCTGGCGAAGAAGAAAAAACTGCCCGTGGACCAGGCGGTGAGGTTCGTCATCGAAGCGGCCAAGGGCCTGGAATACGCGGAAAAGCGCGGAATCGTGCACAGGGACATAAAGCCCGACAACCTGATGATAACGGAGGACGGCGGAATAAAGATATGCGACCTGGGGCTCGCGAAGCGCTACGGCGGCGCTGAGGAATTAACCGGCAGGGAGGGGATTTGCGGCTCGCCTCATTACATCGCCCCCGAGCAGGCACAGGGCAAACCCGTTGACCATCGCGCCGACATTTACTCGCTCGGGGCGTCTTTCTACCGCATGCTCGCCGGCGCAACCCCCTTCACCGGCGGCAGCATGAAGGAACTGATAGGCAAGCACATCACGGAAGAGCCGCGCTTGCTCAAAGAGTTGCGGCCCGACGCGCCCGATTCCATCGTCGAGGTCGTCGAGCGGATGATGGCCAGGGAGCCCGACAAGAGGTATCAGAGCGCGGCGGAGGTTATCAACGACCTGACCAGCCTCCAAGCGTTCGGCTACGACCTGGAACTGGAGCCGTCGCCCGAAGCGCCCCCGCTGGAAATGCCGGATGAGGGCGAAGGGGCCGAGGAACCGCTGCTGCTGGAGGAAGAAGAGCCGCTGCAACTGGAAGAGGCTGCGGCCCGTGTTGCGCCGCCGCTCTCTGCCCCAAAGCCGCCGCCCAAACCGCGCAGGAAGTTCCACTGGGCAAGGACGCGCAAGTTCGCCGGCATCGCGGCGGGCGTTGTCGCGCTGCTCGCACTGACGGCGCTGCTCGCTTACGTGATGGTTCTCATATTCACTCCGGCCAGGCCGTGGCTTGAAGACCTCCGCAACGCTTCCAGGACGGCATCCGACGACATGAGGGCCGCGGTCGAAATCTGCAGAAAGGTGCAGCGCGACTACCCGGATGACGAGAAAGCACAGAAAGAAGCGCGCAAGACACTCAAGGACCTCAGGGACAACTTAATCGCAGTGGCCGAAGACGAAAAAAGCATGGAAAAATACGAGTTGTTGAAGGAACTGTTTCCCGGGGACGCGGAGGCGCTGGCAATCGCAAACCGCGGCATAAAGGAAGCGGAAAAGAGGGCCGTGCTGCGCAGGGCCGAGGATGACTTGGGGGCCGCGCTGGACGAAGCGGTTAAATTCGAGCGACGGGGCCGCGATGACCTTCTGAACAGAGTAAACGAGATACAGGCTCGGTACAGGTCCGTCCTGGCCAGGAAGGAGGAAAAACACAAGGAACTGTCGTCGCCGGTCATCGAGCGCATACTCTTGCAGGCGCGCGAAGGCGCCGAGCGGTACGACACACTCATAGCGCAACTGGCAAACAGGAAGGAATTTGAACGAATGCTCGACGCGGTCCGCGGCAGCATAAAGTCGAAGCGGTACGCGCAGGCGCGCACGCAATATGACGCAGCCGAGGCCCGGTTCAGCGAACTGTTCAGCGAACTGGTCAAAGTGAAGGACCTTTCCGTCAGCAGGGACGACATCGAAACCCCGGCGGGGAATGAGTACTACTTCGAAATACATCCGAAGGTTCGAAACAAACTGGCCGACGCACACTACCTCCCGGACAAGAACACGTACGACACGTTCGGCGAAGCGCACGCGCTTCTCAACGACTTCCTGGAGAGATACGGCGAAGGCAGACTCAGGAAGAGAATAGAATTGCTCAAAACCCAGATGGAGAAATTGGAGAGCATAAGAAAACAGGTACAGCAACTGGTTGAACAGGACAAATGTGAAGAGGTCGCTGTAGCGCTGGAGCAACTTCAAGGCGCGGTCACCCACGACGACCTCGGGCACCTGGTCAAAGAGGCGCTGACGATAAAGTTGGACCCCGGCAGCAGGGAAAAGGTCAAGGCCTTTAAAATACTCAGGCGAAATGCAGAAGACCTGGCGGCGGGACTGCAACCGGCGGAGGCGCTGAAGAAAATCGAGGAGTTTGCAAAGGCGGGCAACGTGATAGACGACATCAGGGACGATTACGAGACCCTGCGCGAAGAAGCCCGGGGACTGCATGATTTTCTCGATGCGGTGGCAAAGTCCGTATCACGGGCCATACCCGCAGGGGATGTGGTCCTGCCCGGATGGAACAGGCGGGTTGAAAGCATGGATGCGCAGTCCATCAAACTCTCGGGCATGAGCCGTAAAATACAATGGAGCGAACTGACGGACGACAGTGAAGCCCTTTCATACCTGTTCAAATACGCCGCCGGCAATCTGACCGGTGACTCCGAGAAACTCGGCGCGGCGGACTTGTGCATGAAGTACGGCGAAAGCCTCAAGACCCTCAGACTGGGCTACGAATCATTGTCTTACCTGGCAACCACTCTCCCATCGCGGTACGGCAAGGAACTGGGGCCATACTCGGTACAGATGCTGGAGAAAGTGAAAGCGCTCGACAAGAAACTGACGGAGAAGTACGATGCCGAGGGCAAACCGGAAAAAATCAGGCGGGAACTCCTCAACCTGGTGGAATTCCGGAAAGACATCGAAAAGGAAATCGAGAAAATCCGGGAAGGCGAAAGTTGATTCGGATTGAAGACAAAGGCGAAGGGGTAAATATCGAGGTGAAAGTGGTGCCGGGCTCCTCGCGCACGGCCCTGGCGGGAGAGCACGACGGCAGACTCCGGCTGAACGTCGCCGCGCCCCCCGAGAAAGGCAAGGCAAACAAGGCGTTAATCAAGTTTCTTGCCGAAACACTTGCCCTTCGGAAAAACGACATTACAATTGTCAGGGGGGAAACCTCTTCCATAAAGCGCCTGCACCTCCGGGGGATATCCGCCGGGGAACTGAGGGAGCGACTGTCGGCGGATCGGTGAGGGGGTCAGACCCCCGATTCGCCAAACGGCAACGGGCAACAGGCAACGGGCAACGGGCAATCCGCCTGAGGCGGATCGGCGAGGGGGTCAGACGCTGAGGAGGAGTCCCGACTTGTCGGGACGACGGGAAAGGGTCTGACTCCCCGAGCGCGCGAACTAAAGTCATCCCCTACGTTGTCAATAGCGGAGAAAAAGGTGAGCGAACTCAAAGAAAAAATCGAGGCGGCGGCGCAGTACATCAGGCAGCGGAGCAAAATCACGCCGGAATTCGGCATCATACTCGGCACGGGACTGAACGCGCTGGCGGGGCAAATCGAGGCGGCCGCGGAAATCCCTTACGCCGACATACCGAACTTCCCCGCGCCGACCATTGAGCACCACACCGGCGTCTTGCACACCGGTACGATTAACGGCCGGCCCATAGTCGCGATGGAGGGAAGGTTCCACTATTACGAAGGGCATTCGCTGGAGGACATCACCCTGCCCGTCCGCGTGATGCGGGCGCTGGGCGCCGGTATCCTGATAATCTCCGCCTCCGGCGGAGGCATGAACCCGAACTATGATATCGGGGACATACTGATAATCGACGACCACATAAACCTCATGGGCGTCAACCCCCTTATCGGCCCCAACGATGAATCGCTCGGCCCGCGCTATCCCGACATGTGCGAGCCGTACGACAGGGAACTAATCGCCCTGGCGGAAAAGGTCTCGATGGAAGAGAACATTCGCGCCCATCGCGGAGTTTACGTGGCGGTGGCCGGGCCGAACCTGGAGACCCGCGCCGAATACAGGATGCTCAGGATGATGGGGGCGGACGTGGTCGGCATGTCAACCGTGCCGGAGGTGCTGGTGGCGGTGCACGCGGGCTTTCGAGTGCTGGGCCTGGTGGCGATAACCGACCGATGCCTGCCCGACGCCCTTAAGCCGGTCAGGATAGAAGAAATCATCAGGATCGC
>JAUXGI010000160.1 GCA_030622295.1 Planctomycetota bacterium | reverse complement strand
CGATTCCTTGAATGATTTCCCGAAGATTATCCCCGCGAAGAATATCGGCAGCGCCGCCAGCAGGCACGGCCCCAGCATACGCACGACCGCGGTCGCTCCCAGAAACGACGCCGGCGGGAACAGGAGGTTCAGCGCGATTGCCCCGAAGAGCATGCAGTAATATACCCACATCGGCCACAGCCGCGCTCTGCTCACGTAAAGGTTCGCAAACAATATCATGACCAGTATCGCAGAAATGACGATGCCCGTGACCAGCCATGTCGCGCCGTAAACCAGCGCCAGTTCATTGATGCTCTTGACCTCTATCAGCAGGAACGCCACGCCCAGAAAGAGAAAGTGCCAGTTGACACCCGTGCCCCTGGGCTTAAACCGCAGGATTATTATAACAGATATCACGAGCAGTATGCCGAGGGTCCAGAGGTACGCCGCCGGTATCTTTTTGGCCTTCAGGTAAAGGTTGGGCCAGTCATCCGTCGTTATCGGTATCGTACTGCCGGCCACGGCCAACTGTATCTCATCGCGGGCTGTCTCCGTCTTGGCCTGAATGATTTCATCCGCCCGGTATTTCGCAAGGATATCCTCGGGGCCGACGATGAATAGAATTCCCGCGTCGTGTCCGGTCGAGATGTAGACCGGCTCTGACCCGAAGGCCTCGCTCAGCATGTCGTAGAGCCGCTGCCCTATCCAGGCGCGTTTCTTGCCTATCGAGAAAGAAAGAGCGACGACTCCCTCCTTCTCGTCCTTGAGCAGGTTTCTCACCTCGCGGAAACTTTCGAGTGTGTAAACATAGTTATCGAGCCGCAGGCTGGACATGCTGGAGATTACGGTGTGCGAATCGAGCAGGCCGAAGACAATCATGTCATACTTTTTTCCGCACCGCTTGAAATACGTGCGCGCGTCGTCGAGGACGCACGTCACGCGGTCGGACTGATACGGCTTTTCGGGGTGGAGTTTCCTGCCCAGGTCAAGGATGGCCCTGTCTATCTCGACGGCGTCCACGTGGGCGGCTCCGTGACGCAGCGCCGCGGCCACGTCGTTACCTGTCCCCGAGCCGACCACGAGAACGTCTTTGCCTTTCAGTTCGTAATGACGGTACGGCAGATTGTACGTGTGATACCGGATATCGGGCCCCACGTCATAGAAGTCGGGATGTTTCCTTACAAATCCGTCGGACAGATTGAGGATGCGCTGATGGTAGTCCCGGTTGACGTTCAGGCGATACATGAGTACCTCGCCGTCGTCGGACTTCACTTCACCGATATCAATGCGGTAATAGGGAGACCAGACTGTCGTTCCTTTGCTCTCGGAAACCGCGAGGTATCCGAGCATTCCAGCGCCCAGGATGATTGCGGGTATCAGCCATCTTTTCTTTCTGATAAACCACAGCACGCACAGCAGTCCCCCGCCGAACCAGTAAAGCGGGCTCAGGCCCGCGAAGCATACGCCGAAAAACGCCCACACGCCGATCAGGCTGCCGATGATGTTTATCGTGTATGCGCGGATGGGCGGAAAGCATTTGATGAGTCGGCCGAGTTTTTGGCCGAGCGGCACGAACAACAGGACGTTAAAAAGAAACAGAAACACGATGACGCTGTAATATGACTTGATGTGACTGAGCAATCCCTCTTTTGCAATCACGCCCCAGAGGAACTGCTCATCGCCGCCGGGATAAGAGATTCGGTCGTTGAACTGCGAAACGACCTTCACAACGATGAAGAAGAAAACCAGGAGCGGCACAAAGACCTTAATGTAATCGCGCCTGTTCCGGGCAAGTATCGAACCAAGTCCGAGACCCAGGAAGCATGAGATGAGGGTGATGTTCTTGAAATACGAAAAGAGACGAATCTCCTCGGCGAGCCAGCGGATGACGAGCATCTCTATGAATAACGAGGCGAGGCTTATCAGGAACAGGTCGAACCACGTGCCCCGTCTCGCCGATGTGTCAACCGTTTGAACTGTCGCGGTCTCTTTTTTTTCCAATACCGTACATGTTGCGCCTTCGCTCATGAATTTATTCTCCCGGTCTTGTTGTATTATTCGGTTCCATGCGATTTTTCCGGCGACGGAACAGGAAAATGCCGTCGCGCTCGAACTCCGGCACAAATCCCTCCTCGCCGCGTTGCAGATGCTCCAGCACCACCGGCAGGATTTCCTGCTGGTGCCTTGTAAGTTGGTCGTAGTGCGTATCGACTATCGCATACTCCACGTTCGGCGAAACCAGCCAGTTGACGCCGACGTTGGGCATGTAAAGTCCCCTGCGGTCGGCAAGCGCCGGCAGCATATACCAGGGCGCCTGGACGGCGGCGTGCTTCGGAACGCGGGCCAGCGCCTCTCGCTGTGCACCGTAATACGGCCGCGACGTATAATCACGGGCGTCCAGCCAGTACTGAAACGTACCCGCCGTCACAAGAACAAGCAGCAGCGAGCAGGCGGCGGCGAACGCCGGCTTCAGGTTTATCTTTTCGCCTTCGACAGGCCGTCGCGCCCGCCGCATGATTTTGTGCAGACCGATTACAAACGCGACCACAAGGAAGGGCGCAACCTCCGCCGTGTAGTGGTCGGCGATTTCCGCCGGATAATAGAGGTCCTGCAGCATGTTCACCAACAACACGGGAACGGCGAACAGCCACTCCCAACTGCGAAACACTACCACCAGCCCAAACGGCAGGAGCAGAAGGTAGTAGTACAGAAGGTTCTCCCGATGTGCCAGCATGCGCAGGGCCTCGCCGGGATGGGTTATCAGGCCTGTGATTATCTCCGAGGGCGTATTGCCGAAGTGCTCATATCGCTTCAGGAAAACATATTCGTCCCCCGACTGTCCCAGTGGAACGACGTAAACATACATGAGGACTGCATAGGCCACTATGACCAGCATCGGCACTGCCGCCCACTTCAATAAATTCCGCCTGCGCTCGTCGCCCGCTATGCCGGTGGGACGGCGAACGAGGACGTAGAGCGGCAGGACGCAAAGCGCGGGAATAATACTCAGTTTCGTTGCCATGGTCAGCACGAGAAATATCATGAACCATGCATAGCGGCCACGCAGAAAAAAATAGAGCATGAAGAGGATGAAGAAGGCGCTGAAAGCGCGGTTTTCCTCTATGACGTGCTGCGAGATGATGCCCGGGTATAATAGAAAGAGCAATGTGACCGTCGCCGCCAGCGCCGGGCGAAGATAGAGGCGGCCGATTTTATAGAGCGGGATAGCGCACAGACCGATAAAAACGCTCTTTGCAAGCAGGTAAACCACCGGCGACGGCCAAATCTTGTAGAAAGGCACCAGCCCCAGCAGCAGCCACGAAGCATGGGAGTAGAGGTACTTGAATTCATAGATGGACGTAAAGGAAAAATCGCCGTTGGCCGTGCCCCATAACGTCTGGTTGATGACGGCGAGCACCTGGCCGTAGTAGTTGAACGTATAGTACTTCCATACCGCCAGTCCCGCCATGAGAACCGTAATGAGTATGGCCGTACAGGCGGTAATGCGGACGGAGTGCCCATCCAGCCGGCGGAGTATCGAATCCCGCGCCAGTACCAGGGCGGTTATGACGCAGCCGGCGGCCGCAAGGCAGGCCAGTAAAATGCTCTGGGATAGCGGGGGTCTTGTCCCGAAGAGATAAGTGGGCAGGTAGAAAAGGAGTATCGCTGTGGAGACGAAGATCAGCGCAGCCGCGCGGCCCGCATCAGCGCGCGGGCATCCCCGGCCTGCCTCAATCATCCGCGAGGCCCACAGATGGAGCAGTTTGTGGGATATCACCACACCCACGGCCGCCGCGAATATGTACAGCGGAGAGGGCCGTCCCACCGCAAGACAGCAGAACACCATCCACACCACGCACGAAGCGCCTGCTGCGGCGGACGGCAGAAGGCCCCGGCGAATTGTCACAGAAAATGGAGGCATATATACAAGTTTGGTTGACATCGGTGACTGTCACCAATTGCGGAGCCGTTCCGACGTGGTCGGAACGAGCCGTAGATTGGTGACCATCACCGTAAAAACCGTCGTGTGAAGAAGAGTCAGTCAACTTGAGTTATATACTGATTTATCGGCAATTCCGGCAAATCGACTTGACCTTTCGCAGCCGTCGTTGACCGGGTGCATCTCGGAGAAGTGGGTAAATCTTTTCCTGGCACAGAGGAAAGGGGGTCAGGAGTTTATCCCGTTTATCCCGCTTGTCCCGACGAAGGAGGGACGAAGGAGAATCTGAGGCGGATTGCTCGTTGCCTGTGGCCCCGCGAGCGACGGGGACTGTCACAATTACCCCTCGGACCCTGACGGGTTCTCGGGGCGAGAACCCGGAACGGGCGGCCCCGACAATCATCT
>JAUXGI010000326.1 GCA_030622295.1 Planctomycetota bacterium | reverse complement strand
TTGCATGACCTCGGAAATAATGTCCGAGAAGCGCGCTCGGGGAGTCAGACCCCTCCCGCCCCGCCTTGCGGGGTCTTATACTTCCGGCCCGCATGACCTCGGAAATAATGTCCGAGAAAAGAGGGCGCAAAAGGAAAAGACAGCCGAAGGCTGCTCCTCAGCGTCTGACCCCCTCCGTCTGCGCCTACTTTCCTGTCCCTCTCCTACTTTCCTACTTCCTACTCTCCTACTGTATTTTCTCCGCGTCTCAGCCCCTCTGCGGCAAGTTAAATCGTTCGGGCGGTGAGGGCGGCGCCGAGTGCGCATGTCAACTGGGGTTCCTTCGGAACGACCACTTTGCCGGAGACGTGCTCCCTGAGCATCTCAACGAGTATCGGGTTGTAGGCTATAACACCGCCGGTCAGGACCACCTCGCCTTCGAGCGGGGCCATTTCCATGATGCGCTTGACGACCGAGCCGAAGACCGCGCACACGAGGTCCTCCACCCTCACGCCTTCGCGGAGTCTTGCGAGTATCTCCGTGGAAGTGAAGACGGTGCAGTACGCGCCGAGTTCGACATGCTTCGTCGATTTCCGGGCGAGCGGCTCCATTTCGTCCAGCGAAAGGTCCAGCCTGTTCGCTATCTCCTCGATGAACGCGCCCGTACCGGCGGCGCATTTGCGGTTCATCTGGAAATTCAACCGCGTCCCGTCGGAGGCCAGTTGCATGACCTTGTTGTCCTGGCCGCCTATGTCGATGACGGTGATTGCCCTCGGAAAGCAGTGGTAGCATCCGCGGCTCTGGCAACTAATCTCGGTGACGGTCTTCGCCGTGTACGGGACGTTCGCGCGTCCGTAACCGGTGGCGACCATCGCGGCGATGTCGCCCCGGCCAAGTCCGGCCCGCTTCAGTGATTCCTCGACGCACCACCTGGCCGCCTCTGCGAAATCGCCACCTGTCTTGCAGACGGCAGAGCCGAGTATCCCCGCGTCATCATCAATGAGGACGGATTTGGTGTTGGAAGCGCCGACGTCAACGCCGGCGAAGCAGTGCGCGGTCATTTCTCAGCGATTCCTTCCACGAACGCCTCGATTTGCGTCCTGGCCTGCTCTTCGGAATAGCAGCGCAGGTCGTTCAAGTCGCCATTTACGGTAACGAAGGGTATGCCCAGCGCCTCGCGGAGTCGCTGCGGCATCCTGTAGCGGCTGTTCGAGTTACTGGGGCAGGTTTTCGCATCATGGTAGAATATGCCGTCCACCTTGAAGAACCCGCACATTCTCTTGATGTACTCTTCCTTTGATGCGTCCGAGCGCACGATGAAGAGTTCCGTGTATGCGCGAGCCATCGAGCGGAACGGGTCCTCGGGGTCGAACGCCTCGAATATCCAGGAGTTGCAGTAGGTCGAGGCGACGACGCACGTCTTCAGCGAGGCGAAGAGCATCGAGAGGTCGCGCAGTTTGCCCCAGATGGGCATGCCTTCCCAGTAGAGCCGGTGCGCCTCGCCGTTGACTGCGGCGACGCCGTCCCGGACGCGCCCTTCCAGTTCTGCCAGGAGCAGCCTGTAATATTCGTTTGCGGTCTTCGTGCCGCGCAGGACCACGGCGGGACCCATGTGAATGGTGCCGTCGAAGAACGTGAGCGGCGAAGGCACCGTGGAAGCGGTGTCGAGCACCTTTTTCCACAGCCGGCTGGTCTCGAGCGATTCCGCCACCGTTTCCTGCAGCCGGGTGAAGTCAAACTTGTTCCCGCTCACCTCCTCAAGCGTCGGCACGAGGTTCTCCATCTGCCTCGCGACCGAGTCGATGTGCGCATCCGTGACGTCGCCGACGCCACGGTGCGTGTGCACGCCGACAATCGGCACGTTCAGTTCTCTCGCGTACCAATCGAACCAGTCCTGCACGTCGCGGCACTGGTTGGTGTTGAAGACGAGCACGTCGGGTTTCGGCACGGATTCTATCCCGGGATAGGCTTTCGAGAGCGGGGTGACGCCCTTGATGTACGCGCCGACGTCGCTGGTGAGGTACGAACAGATGTCGGGCGAATACCCGACGGCGTTGGCATGGGGTATAAGGTCGGTCGCCATTCTCGTGGCGCCGAGCATTGCGCCGTGGTTCTCCGGGAAGTGGACCAGGAAACCCATCGCGCGAAGCAACTCCGCCGGGCCGACGCTGGTGCACCAGGCGATTTTGGCGGAGCCGGTTTTGGCCGCGCCGTCCATCTCGTAGAAGTAGTCCGCCATAATCTTTTTCATCGTGTCCGTGGCGGCGATTTTCCTTCTTTCAGGTTTCTTTTCGTCAGGCACTTGATTCTCTCCTCCATCAGAATATCATGCAGGTTTCTCAACCACGGATTTCACGGATTTTAACGGATTTCACAGATTTTATACCTTTTTCTACTTTCCGTGCAATCCGCTCCAATCCGCCGGGAGCATGTAAGAATACTGGATTTTCACATCGTCTCGAAGTTCCGCAAGGGGACAGTCAACAATCTACGCCCCGACCTTCATTTTAGTTTTCAGATGATTGTCGGGACCGTAATTCTGGGACAGTCCCCATCCGCA
>JAUXGI010000381.1 GCA_030622295.1 Planctomycetota bacterium | reverse complement strand
GCCCGCTGGACAGTTACACCTTCATGGGGCAGTTCCAGGACAGGGAGCAGGGGGAACTGAAACTGGCGGGCAACCGGTCCGACGGCATCGTGGCCATGACCGGAGCCACGATTACCAGCAACGCCGTCATCAAAGCCGTCAATGACGCCTTGAAGAAACTCCAGACGGAGGGGGACTGAGCCGGGAGGCGGGTATTTCACGGCGGCGTGGTCAGCGCCGCCAATGCATGGAGACACGTGAATTGAGCGCGAGAATTGCCTACTTCGACTGTTTCTCCGGCGCAAGCGGAGACATGATAATCGGCGCGCTGCTGGACGCCGGACTCAAGTTGGATGAACTCCGGCGGGGACTCCGCAAGTTGAAACTCCGCGGCTACGGCGTTTCAGCACGGAAGGCCGTCCGCGGCGGCTTCAAGGGCACGAAGTTTGACGTCAAGGTTTCGCGCGGGAAACACCCTCACAGGAAACTGGCGGATATAGTAAGCCTGATAGAGGCGAGCGGTCTCTCGCAGACCGTCCGTCGGCGCGCGAAGAGCGTGTTCAAGCGCCTGGCGGCGGCCGAGGCCCGCGCCCACGGAACGACCCCGGGCCGCGTCCATTTCCATGAAGTCGGCGCGGTCGATGCGATAGTCGATGTCGTTGGCGCCGTGGTGGGACTCGAATTGCTCGGCGTGACGGGGGTTCACGTGTCCGCCTTTGCAACAGGAACCGGATACGTCGATTGTGCTCACGGTCGTTTGCCCGTGCCCGCACCGGCCACCGCGTCTCTCCTGGAGGGGTACCCGGTGCGCGGCATCGACGCGGGGCGCGAACTCACAACGCCCACGGGCGCTGCAATCCTGACCACGCTCGGCGCGTCATTCGGCGTCATGCCGCCGATGCGGGTCGAGAGGGTCGGCTACGGGGCAGGCGACGGACAGCGGTCCGGCGGGCCTAACCTGTTGCGCGTCTTCCTGGGCAGACCGCCGGGAGTCGGGGAAAACGGAAGTCCCTGCGAGACGGACGCCGTAACGCGCCTCGAAACGAACATAGATGACGCAACGCCCGAGGTGTGTGCGGGCGCGATAGAGCGCCTGCTTGAGGCGGGCGCTCTGGATGTGTGGCTGACGCCGGTCGTCATGAAAAAGGGCAGGGCGGCGTGGACGCTGCACGTGCTGTGCGAAAATCACGACGCCGGCAAGATGGCGGAGACGATTTTCCGCGAGACCACGACGTTCGGCGTGCGAGCCGAGGAAGTAAGACGCCTGAAACTGCCACGGAAAACCGTCCGCGTCAAAACGCGCTACGGAGCGGTGGCGGTGAAGGTGGGGATGATGGACGGCAGGGTCTTGACTGTCTCGCCGGAATACGAGGACTGCCGCCGCATCGCCGCGAAGCGCAAGGCGGCGCTGCGCGATGTGTACGATGCCGCAAAGGCCGCATTCGCCAGGGGGCAAGTAGCAAGCAAGTAGCAGGTAGCAAGTAGCGGGTAGCAGGTAGCAAGGGGCGACGGAAATCCGCCTCAGGCGGATGACTCCCCGAGCCTCGTCTCTCTCGTGGCGAGAAATGCGGATTCAGCCTTCCACCCTGAGGCAGTGTGGAAAACGCGTTCGAAAGGGGAAGAAGGTGTCAGAGGAGCCCGAAAGCAAGAAAGCCCCAACTCGTCGGGGGCGCAAGTACATAAGCGTCCTGTTCGAATGCTGCGGCGTCTACCAGAGGATTTACAGGAACAGGGCCGGAGACGCTTACGTGGGCTGGTGCCCCAGGTGCGCGCGGCGGGTACGGGTCAGGATAGGCCCCGACGGCACCGATAGCCGGTTTTTCATAGCAAGATAGGAGAGTGATGCGGGAGGCGGCGAGGGGGTCAGACGCTGAGGAGGAGCCCCGATTTGTCGGGGCGACGGGAAAGGGTCTGACTCCCCGAGCGCGAAAAACCACCTTCCGCAACAGATACAAAGTAAGGGTCAATCAGAAGTACGATTATAACGTATTCATAAGAGGAGCGGAGAAGCGCTTGGACTGGAAGATAGGCAAGAGCAAGG
>JAUXGI010000333.1 GCA_030622295.1 Planctomycetota bacterium | reverse complement strand
TGCCCGTTGTCCGCCTGAGGCGGATTGCCTGTTGCCGTTTGGCGGACTCCCCGAGCCGCCAAGTCAGCGGTCACGCAGAGTGTCCAGGTCGAAAGCGCCCCTGATGAGTTCCATCTCTGCGGGCGGCTTGTGGAGGGAAGGGAATATCCCGTGCAGAATCCGTTTCAGGCCGGTCGGCCTCGCGTCCCGCTCTACCATGACGTAGACGCAGTCGAACCGCCAGGAGACGTCGTCCAGACGATGACGGGTCATGTACCGGCGGGCGACGCTGCTTATCTGGCGCATCTTGCGCGGGGTGATGGCCGTATCGGGCGTGCCGAACTGGAGCGAGGTGCGCGTCTTCACCTCGACGAAGGCCAGGATGCCGTGGTCGTAGGCGACGATATCGACTTCGCCGGAGGATGTGCGGTAGTTCGTGGCGAGGATTCGGTAGCCGTGCTTCTTGAGATATGCCCGGGCCAGGTTCTCGCCCAGTCTGCCGAGGGTCTGTCTTTCCTCTGTCACGGCATTACGTCGCAGTATTTCGCGTTCGTGAAAGAGGGGGCTGTGCCCCCCCTCGCCCGGGGCATTTCGTTAGACGTTTTTAGTCTTTTGCGGTTTCAGCGGCCTTTTCCGCCCTGGCCTTTGCGGCTTTGGCTTTGGCCTTTTTGGACTTCTGGGATTCGAGCAGCCTTTCCTTGACCTTTGTCTTCTTGCCGACGACGCCGCGCAGGTAATAGAGTTTGGCGCGACGCACCTTGCCGCCGCGCTTTACTATCACTTTTCCAACGAAGGGCGAATGTATGGGGAAGACTCTCTCCACGCCTTCTCCCTGTACCAGTCGGCGCACCGTGAAGGTCTCGCTGATGCCGCCGCCGTTGCGGGCGATGACCGTGCCGGTGAATATCTGCACGCGTTCCTTGTCGCCTTCCTTTATCTTGACGTGTACGTCCACCGTGTCGCCAATCTGGAAGGTGGGCAGTTCCTTCTTCATGTATTGCTTTTCGATGTCTCTTACGATATCCATTGTACGCCTCGGTGTTTTGCCCCGAACGGCGGCGGGATTTCTTCAGTCCGCGCTTTTCCCGTTCCGGGCGTTCGAACCGGCCGCTGTGTCTTCCCGCTCGGCGGAAAGGTCCGGCCGCCTTTCTTGAGTTCGCCTGTGCGCCTGCTCCAGGCGCCACTTCTCGATTTCCGCGTGGTGGCCCGAGAGCAGAACCTCGGGCACCTTCATTCCCCTGTATTCCGGCGGCCGGGTGTAATGCGGGTAATCCAGGCGGCCGTTTTCGAACGATTCGTCGGCCGTCGATGCCTCGCAGCCCAGCGCGCCGGGCAAGAGCCGCACTACGGCATCCATGACCGCCATCGCGGCTATCTCCCCGCCGCTGAGCACGTAGTCGCCGACGGATATTTCGTCCGGCCCGAGCCCCGTCCTGATTCGTTCGTCGAAACCCTCGTAACGGCCGCATATCAGCATCAGGCCGCTTTTTTGCGACAGTTCTCGCGCCATCTTCTGTGTAAAGGTGCGGCCTTGTGGCGTAAGGAGTACAAGGTGCGAATCCTTGCGCTCGCCGGCCTTGACGGCCTCCACCGCGCGGAAGACCGGGTCGCACGTCATTATCATGCCCGGCCCGCCGCCGTAGGGCGCGTCGTCCGTTTTGTGATGCTTGTCGGTCGACCAGTCGCGGATGTTGTGCACCGCTATCTCCACGACCTTTTTCTGCCGGGCGATTTTCAGGATGCTCGTATTCACCACCCCGGCAAACATCTCGGGGAAAATCGTCAGGATGTCTATAAGCATCATAGCGGCCCGCCCAACACCGTCACTCCATATCCGTCTTCCCCGCCCGCACAAAGTTCGGCAATATATAGAAATCGTCGGCCAAAGTCAACGAAATTCCTACAGCGGGCGGGGGGGGGCTCTGGGTGCATCTCCCAAAAGTGTGTAGGGCAGATTTGGTGCTTGTGCTGGACGGGGAGGGTCTGCCCCCCGACCCCGCGGCTTACCACTTGGGCGGTTCATCCTTCGGAGCGGTCGCGGAGTTCAGCGGTCGTCTGGCCCGGCGGCTGGGGTAACTTCTTGAGTTCTTCTATGGCCGGCTTGTAGTCCGGTATCAAATCCAGGACCTTTTTCCACTGTTCGCGTGCCTTCTCATACTTTTTCATGCCACGAAGGCACATGCCCAATTGAAAATATGCTTCAGCAAAGCCCTTATTCTCGAGTGCCAAAAGGAAAAATCTGTCCCAGGCGTCACGGAGTTTCCCATCACGCAACAACGTCAGCCCTTCGTTGTATATTCCGATAATATCCTCGGGCGGTCTGCTGTCAACGCGCCCCGTAATCCTGTACAGAAGAATCCGCCTGCCGGCGTAAACGTTCTTCTCGCCGGCCTCGCCGGGCAAGTCCACCCGCTCGGAAAGAAAGCCCGCCATGTCCAGCAATATCTTGTCCCGGGACCAGAAGCATATCTCGTGTCTTCCCG
>JAUXGI010000314.1 GCA_030622295.1 Planctomycetota bacterium | reverse complement strand
GACCGCTTGGCCTCCGACTTCCGGGATGTCGGCACTTTTTCCACGAATGTTCTGTCGGCAAAACATGAAATGAAGAACACGCCGGGCTTGCAGCCTCCAACAACGCCGCCTTCGGGCATCTGGAATACGTCACCGACTCGCATTTCAGCGCCGGCCAGTTTCTTCAGGCGGCGTCCCCCGTCAGGCAAAATCCCGATGTCCGCCGGATGCAGGCATAACGGCTCGCGAAAGGCATACACCTTTTCCTCGTCAAACAGGACAATGTTGTCCGAGATGTATTGCGCGTCGCCGCGTGACATGAGCGAAAAGACGATGGTCGATTTGCCTCCTCCCCCCAGACCCGACAGCACCGTCCCAACTCCGTCCACAACAACCGCGCCCCCGTGAAGAACGTGCAGACCGTGGAAGCGACTGGCGTACCATGCAACTGGATAGAGCAGAACAAACCGAAGAATGTGGAGAAACCTCTGCTTCTTGACGCGCCTGTGTTGCCGGGCGCGGTGGATGTTGGAAAGCCATTTCAATATCAATCGCGCCGTCGAGTAATGGTATTCGGCATCTATCTCCAGCACATTACCGTTCAGTCTAAACCGCATTGACAAACCTTTGGCGAAGTAAGGATTCCACAAAAGTTCGGCATTCCGCCGGCCGTCGGTGTGGCGGAGAAAATGCCGTCTGCCCAGTTGTATCCAGCCGTCCGACAGGTTGGGGCGGGCGAAAACCCGACTCCATGATCTTTGCCACCTTAGATTAACGCAAACCTCCGGCCGGCCTTCCGTATGACTGCCGGCGTAGTACTTCCGCAGGAACTCGACTACTTGTCCTGCGTTCGTGCGCAGTTCGAAAATAACTCCACCCAGTCGAAATGTCGTGGTATATCCAGCAGACATATGGCTTCTTAACTCCTGCATTGTCATTCGAAAAAACGAGAAAACAGCAAAACGATACTACCCGGTCAATTCGACCGATAACCCGGAAAGGCATGCTCTCGCGTCATGTCAGCACCGACTCCGATTTCCGCCAATCACTTCCTGCGGAACAGTCTGCGGATTCGTTTCCAGTTGTGTCTTATCAATTCCCTGTCCTTTTCGTCAATCGCTCCAAACGCGAAAAGCAGCGGGACGTAAACGGCCGTCATGACGACGCCCGCCAGCAGGCATGCCTCCAGCATGCCGGGGAGCACGCGGGAGGCCCCCCACGCCGCGGCGCCGGAGACAAGCGCGACCGACAGCACCGCCAGCCACCTGCGCACGGGCCATACCTCGGCCCAGTCTACCTTCAACTCGCGCTTTATACGACAGAACATGGCGGCGCGAGCCAGAAGCCCGACTGCGACCATCGCCATCGGCGGCCCGTAAAAGCCAATCAGGTGTATAGACGCTATCGTCGCGCCGATAGTGAGTACGGTACGGCAGGCCGACACCCCTAAGATGAATTTCGTCCTGCCCAGGGCCGCCAGCACAGCACCCTGCATGAGCGCGAACATCGGCACCCCGAAAAGGCAGATGCGAAAAAGCCACACCCCATCCGCGTACTTGTTCGTAAAGAGCAACGGAAAGACCTTGTCCGAAACCGCCATGAACAAGGTGAAAACAGGCAGCAGAAACATGGAGGCCCTGATTGTCGCGTCGTGCCAGAGTTTCAGCAGACCCGCGACGTCGCCGTCCCTGTGCATGACTGCGATACGCGGAGAGATGACCGTCGCGATGGAGGTGCCTATCGTCTCCGCAAACGGAACCTGCATGGCCCCTATCGAATAGACCGCGAATCTCTCGGCGGGGAGATAGAACGGCATTATCATCTTGTCCGCGCGGCCGGCTATTGCGGGCACGGCGCTGGAGAATCCCAGGGGCGCCGCGTAGGCCATCTGCCGCCGGAACAGCCGCCAGGAAAGCCGCAGATTGCCCCATTGCAAGCCCTGCAGGGCCATAATCGTGGTGAACAACATCCTGCCGCCCGCGAAGGCCCCCAGCCACCTCACACATGTGCCCAGCCCCTCGCCCAGCAGGGCGGGCACCGCGAAACATACCAGCAGCCCCACGGAATCCATGATTATCAGCCCCGCCGCGAGGAGCGTCCGCTCGTACAGGACGAACAGCCGCCTGGTGTACGTGACGCTTATCTCGAACAGGACAAAGAGCGAGAACAGAGGCAGGAGACCCGCGAGTTCCGGCTTGTCGTACAACGCGGCTATCCACGGCGCGCTGATGACCAGCGCCGCACAGGCCAATACGCCCAGAACAAACAGGGCTATCATCGCCTGCGCGATGTATGCGCTGCGCTCGCTCTTTTTCGACCGGGAGACGAAGTAAATCAAACTCCCCGGCAGTCCAAGAGCAAAGATGCTCACGACAGGCCCGTTGATGGTCTGCATGAGCATCTGCCACAGGCCGACCTGTTCCTGAAGCATGACGCGCACCAGAACCATGCGGGTGACCATCCGTATCACCGCGCCTGCGCCCTCACCGGCCATGAGGTGGGCGGCCTTGTCTGAAAGCAACTTGGACATTACTCCTCGTTCTCCGTCTTTCTGCGTCTTTCTGCGTTTTTCTGCGTTCCAATCAGCGGTCTGCCCCCCTCGCCGCTCATCTTGTCAGAGGCTCTAAGGCATGGAGACATACTTGCCCCACATGTCAAACCAGCGTCTGAGAAACAGCATCCAGAAGAAATGCCTGGTCAACTGGATGTGCTCGGTGGGATCGCGCCG
>JAUXGI010000338.1 GCA_030622295.1 Planctomycetota bacterium | reverse complement strand
GCCTTGCGGGCGATAGCGGTTATCGACCCCTTTCACGAGAAACTGGCCAAACTCGCCGCCGGCAGCGGCGCTCCGGCGGAACAGGCGAAGGCGATTATCAAAATCCTCAAGGAATCGCCGGTCGATATCCATTATATAAGGGAACTGGAATGCCACCTTCGCTCCGACAAGTGGCTGCCGAACAGCACGGTGATACCGACCTACGACAAGGACCTGGAACTGCAGGAAGCAATCACCAATATCAGGGCGCTGGCAGGCGAGGGCAAGGTTAGAGATGCGCTGGAGAAATTCCAGTTTATTCTGGAGACTCGTCCGGCTCTGCTGGTTCCGTATCCCGAGGACTCGCGCATGGTGCAGAGCATGGGGCCGGGTCAGTTGCCGCAATTGGCGCGCTTCTTGAAGGAAAACGTCGAGGCTTACCGCAAGATATACGACCCTCTTGCCGCGAAAGAACTGGAGGTGGTACGCGAGTCAATCGACGTCGACAGGCTGTACCGCTTCCTGAACGCCTATGTTTACACGTCATCATTCGCGGAGGCCTTTCACCTGCTGATTGCGCTGTACTTCGAACAGTGTAACTACCGAGAGGTCGCATGGCACTGGGAGAGGTTCAAGGCGGTACTTGAGAAGCCCGCCGCGACAGACCTGGCTATGGTCGCCGTCAGTTATTGCCGTCTTGCCCGCCCCGACGCGGCGGGCGAAATCCTCAAGACAGCCCGATTCCTTTACCCCGACGCCACAATTCTCTTCCAGGGCGCGGAGGTCGGACTCTACACCCTGCTTCAAAAAGAGATACAGAACGCGCCGAGAGATTTGTTCGGCCGCGTGAGACCGGCCACGGGCCTGGCCTATGACGAGCCGTACCCTCTCCCGTGGGATTCCAGAAGCCTGAAACTGGATACGCTCGACTGGGCGCATTGCGTCAGGCTTATCGGTCGCCGGATCAGGCGCAAGAACCCCATGGGTCCGGGCCACGGATCCTACGATGAAGACGGTCCCGGACTGAAAGACCTTGTCCCTTACCACCCGGTTGTGTACAAGGACAAGGTAATCGTGAACAACGGCATCACGGTATATTGCTACTCGGTCAAGACGGGCAAGGAGATATGGCGCTACGATGTCGACATCGACACGCTTGCCATATTCAATGCTTGGAGACTCGGTGTGGGCCGGCCCGACAAGCGGCCGTATGCCACCATCGTGCCCGAGGAAAACGCCGTCTATGTCAACCTTGAGGACGACAGCGCCGTCAAAGAATTCCTGAAGGGCAAGGAACTTCCCTTAGCCGTTTCCGCCGGAATCCACGCGGGCTGGCGCCTGGTTTGCCTGGACCTCGATACCGGCAGGTTGAGATGGTCCACGGCCTGTGATGACGCGGCGCTGAGCGGGGCGTACTTCTTCACCCCGCCTCGGTACTCTCCAGACGGCACCCTCTACTGCTCCGTCGTACCGATGAAGAGAGAAAAAGGCATTGGCCTGCAGGATTTCCATGTCCTGGCGCTTGACGCGAAGACCGGTCGCAGGCGGTGGGTGAGCAGGGTCTGTGGCTGGGGAAATCCCGTATTCCGCACTGCCGCCAGCCCGGGTTTCTCCTCGACGCCCGAACTGCTCGAAGATACCATCATCCTTTCCACTAACGGCGGAGCCCTCGTTTCCCTGCGGACCTCGGACGGCTCCATCAACTGGATAGCACGCTATGAGGAGACCATCCCCCAATACACCAGCAATCGTAACCGGGGCCTTTACGGGATAATTAGAGGAAGCCCGCGGAGCAATCGTCCCGCAGTCTGGGGTGAGACGATATACTCTCTGCCGTGCGATTCGGGCTTTCTCTTCGCCCATGACGTGTCTTCCGGGCGACTTCTATGGAAGGTTCGCGCCGCGCCTCCGCGACTATCGTCTGCGCGGGTGCGCATGTGCAAGCGATACACCAGTTTCCTGGTCGATAACACCGGGGCAGTCTATCTCACCGGTTGCGCGGGAGCGATGGCCGTGGACAGCCAGGGCGCGGTGCTGTGGCGCGTATCCGGCCCGGAATTTGACGCCGCCGGCAGCGCCGTCCTCATGCGGGATGCGCTCGTGCTATACTCCAACGGCATTGTTTATGTCCTCGACAAGAAAAACGGCAAGGTCATCAGGAAGCGCGAACTCGACGCGAACGTCCTGATGAAAAGTGCCGTGTCGCCACTCCTGAAGCGCGTGCTCGGCGGCGACAGGAACGAAGCCGAAAGCGCCTTCGTGGAACTGACGAAAATGGGGCAGGGTGTCATCGACATCATTGAGGAATTCGAGGCCGCCGAGAAAGACCTGGAGCGCGTGGCCGCCTTCAAGGTCCTCGTCGAGAAACTTCAGTACTTCCACGGGGCCGGCACCGGGTTCCAAAAAGAGTTCCGAAAAAGGCCGGCCGGAGGCGCAAACCGGCGCCTCTCCCAGTGGGCCAACGTGCT
>JAUXGI010000061.1 GCA_030622295.1 Planctomycetota bacterium | reverse complement strand
GGCCGTAGATTAGAGTGTCTCGCTCCCCCCGCTGCCGTTCCGCCGTCGTCTCGCGAGATGCTCAAGGACCCTGTCGGGATAGTCGGTAGTGATGCTCGCAATATCTTCGCTGAGAAACGCCGCTATGTCCTCGGGCTTGTTGACCGTCCAGACGGCCAGTTGCAGACCGGCGCGCGCCGCCTGTTCCGGCAGTCGTTTGTCCCACTGCTTGAAATTCACGGACAGTATGTCGCAAGACGCCCGCACGGCTCGGGCGACCGCCCGCCGGGGTCCCTCCCGCAGATTGCTCAGCAGGCCCGCAGAGACATCGGGGCACAGTTCCCTGAATCTCCGCAGGAAGGCGTCGTCAACCGATATGGCAATCACGGGGATGTGTGCGAACTCTTTAACGAGTCCGGCGAGGAGTTGCGGCGCGTCGGGATGTTGCGAGGCCGGGGATTTCGCCTCCGCGACGACTCCGGCGCGTCCGGCGGCCAGTTCGAACAGTTCGCGCAGGGTCGGCACCTTCTCGCGGGCAAACTCCGCTCCATGCCACGACCCCGCGTCCAGCGCCTTCACCTCGGCGAGCGTTTTTTCGCGAACAGGCCCGTGTCCGCTGGTGGTGCGGTCCAGGGTCTCATCGTGGATTATGACCGGGACCCCGTCCGCCGTGATATGGAAGTCACACTCGACATAATCGACGCCGAGTTGAATCGCTCTCCCAAACGACGCGAGCGTGTTTTCCGGGGCGTATCCGGCGGCGCCGCGGTGGCCTATGCATGATATGTGATTCAAGATTTCGAAAGGCAACGGGTAACGGGTAGCGGGCAACAGGCAACAGGCAACAGGCAACGGGCAACAGGGCTCGGGGAGTCAGACCCTTTCCCGGCGGCCCCTGGCCGCTCTTATTCCGCCTGAGGCGGATTCGGTTTGCATGACCTCGGAAATAATGTCCGAGAAGAGAGGACGCGAAAGGAAAAGACAGCCGAAGGCTGCTCCTCAGCCCCTCCTTCGTCGGGATAAACTCCTGACCCCCTCGCCAGTCCGCCTCGGGCGGACTTGTGAGAAAAGGGGCTCAGGGCAGCCGGGTCATTGCAGTTGGAACAGGTTAACCCCTCCGGATGGCGTGGTGCACGACCCGACGGAGCGGGTTTTGCCGTCAAGGTTGGCGGCCTTGACCACGGCCTCCGTTACGACGGTGCCTGAGATTTCCGCGCCTTCCGGACACTGGAGCGAGAGCATCGTATCAACGGGTTCGCCCATGGCGCGGTATTCACCGCGGTCGGGAATTCCAATCAGACCCAGCACGGCCTCGCCGGTATGCAGCCAGAGGTTCAGTTCAAGGCGCGGCAGGCCTTCGCGTTTGCGGCGGGCGCTGATGTTCGCCAGGTCGTCCTGAATTTCCTCCGCCGCCTGCAGGGCCGCCTGCAGGTGGTTGCTCATCGCCAGCGGCGAGCCGAAAACCCCCAGGATGGCCTTGCTGTCGAGGTCCTCCACGGAACCGCCGTTTTCAAGGATTGCCTCTATCACGATTCTGGCGGCGGCGTTGATTGCTTCGAGGAATTTCTCGGTGTTCCCCTCGTCCTCGAGCGTCGCCGGTGTCGCGATATCCACGCGCAGCAATGTAACCGGCCGCCGCTCGATTTGCGTAAGTTTCTCCTCGCCGGTTTCCATGACACGCTCCATCATGTTCGCCGTAAGCGTTCGCCCGTAGTAAGCGCTGATGCGCTGGCGGCGACCAAGGGTGCTGCCCAGTTCAACCACGCTCCTGCGCAGTACGCGGGTGACCTTCGGGTCGGTGGGCGACAGCCTGGCGGACATGTCGCCCGAGGAGAGCCTGCTGATAATGTCCGCCGTCTTCGTCAGGGGCTCCATGATGCCGTGGGCCTGTTTCCAGGCCATAAGCGCCGACAGCCCCATGCCCGCCGCAATCGGCAGCAGCCATATCCAGCCGAATTCCGCGATTGCCTGCCATACGGTTTTTTCACTTCGAGAGACTGCAACCAGCGCATCGACATCCGTATCGGTTACGGGTGCGTAACCTGCGAGCGCGGCGAACCTTTTCCCGTGCATCGATTCCGGCCCGACCGACGGCTCCGCGAAACCCTGCTTCATTTCCGGCTGGGGTTCGTAATGCACAACGACGCCCACCTGGTCCGGGTCGTCGCTTGTAACTATGGCGGCCTGTTCATCATTGAGCCGCACGAGTGTGTGGATGTGGGCAACCTTTTTCGCGGAACGCTTCACCGTTTCAAATTTCCGCTCTACGGCCCTGTACTCTTTCATGCCGGTGATTTCTTTCCTTATGCTTTCCGGCGGTTCCTTTTTTCCCCATAGTTCCCTGACCCTCCCGGCCAGTTTCCGGTGCTCGGCGGAGGGGATATTGGACGCTATTATCTCGGCAAGGGCCTTCAGTTCTTGTGTCTCCTGCTGAAGACTTTCCATGTGAATCTGAACGGCCAGGGCCACCATTGTTACGACAATGGCGGCGACAAACACCACTATGTGGCCGAGCATGAGGCGTTTTCTCAGCCGTCCCTTGCTCAGCGGCCCGCTGGTAAACAGTTGGGTGGAGGCATCCCTGATTGCCTGGCTTGTTTTCTCATCCATGGTCCTGCCCCGTGTTTCGCGGAATGTTCTTCGAAAGGTCCTTTTTAACGGAATCCACAATTTCAGCAACGGCTTCGATCACGGCTGCGCGCACGGCCTCGCTCATGGCCACCGCCAGAGACGCCCCCGTATCGGCGGGCATTTTCACGGATGTTTCTATCGTGTCCGACCAGAGCACACGGCTGTCGTCGATGTGGCGCACCTCAAGCCTGACGATGAACTCCGCCCTGTTGCCCTCGTCGTCAGAGAAGTTGTCGAACGCCAGGATATCCCCGTCCACGACGTAGTCCGCCGAACGCAGGGAACGTGTGGGGCCGACATAACCGAAGGCGTCGGCCTCGCCCAGGGCGCGAATGAGCAGGCGCGTGACCATCTCCGTGGGCGTCTCTATCCACCGCTCGTATTCGCTGTACGTTATCCGGCCCGACGCGTCGCGATTGAGCATCTTAATGTCGTAGCGCGGGCGGGTGCGTATGCTGAGTACCGCAACGCCGGTCTCCAGGGGTTCCCCGCGCGGCTGAGAAACGAATGGAGATTCGTCCAACTGGTAATAGCGAATGGGAATGTAGGGATTCTGCGAGACACAGCCCGCGAGAAGCATCACGCATGACAGTCCGAGAATGATTTCTTTCATTGTTCTTCCTCATCTCACAATGAACACAGTGCGGTGTCTTTTTCAGGACGGCACAAAGACCGTTTACTGCCCCGTTTTTATCATTTTCCGGAGCTTTTGCCGCGGATGATGGACGCGGGGTCTTCTTCCAACCCCTTTGCCAGCCTCTCTACATTTGCAAGCGCATCCCGCATCTTACGGAGTGTGAGGCCCAGTTCTTGTTGTGTTATCAACACTTCTCGCCGAGCATGGGGGACTTGGCGTCTCAACTCCTCAAGGGTTTTGCTTGCCTCGTCCGCGAATTGCTCGATGCTCGTCATCGCTGCGTGCAGATCCTCATTAATCTGTTTCATGTCAATGTCGGCTATCTTCTCATCCGCGTTTTTGAGGGCGGCTTTAATGGCCGGGCCTATCTCGCTTATCTGGTTTTGAGTTTCGGTAAGCAGGTTGCTTATCTCCTGGATAGTCTTGTCTATGTCGCCTGCGATATCTCTCTCGTTGATGCGCGTAAGCGTTTTGTTGAGTTCTTCGAAAGTCGATTTGATTTTCACCATGAGTTGGTCTACCGTGCCGAACAATGAGGGCTGTGTGCCGATGGTATCGCCTTCGTCGAGTTCACGCCCGCTTCCTCCGGACAGTTGGATGAATACTATACCGCTTATCCCCTGCGGTGCAAGCGTAGCCGTCACACCCTGCTTCAGACGAACCTTATCGGGGCGGACCTTTATCTCCACACGCACGAAGCCCTCTTCCGTAACGAGCATATCCTCCACGCTGCCTACGTTCACGCCCAGGTACTGGACCACGGAACCCGCGGTAAGGCCGCCGACCGGCTCATCAAACACGATGTAATATGTTTTTGTGTCTTCCCCGCCAATTCCCATCGTCAGCACTACCGCCGCCGCCAGCAAAACCACGCCGACTATCAGGAACACGCCGACCTTGACCTTTTGCGATGCCGTTGCCATGTCTCTTCTCCTGTACTTTCGGTAGTTCGTATCTGTTGCGGAAAGCCGCCCCTGGCGGCTCTTTTCCTTTCATCTCACATAAATTCGCAGGCGGTATCCGAGGATACCAAGTGCGAAAGGAAAAGACAGCCGAAGGCTGCGCCCCGCGAATGCCCGACATGCAGGGCTTATCTTACCGTTATGGTCTCATCCGGACGGCGCGCGAAGAACTGCTTTACTCTCGGCTCGTCGCTGACCAGCGCGTCATCCAGCGGCCCCATGAATATTACATCCCCGCGGTCCAGCATCAGAACGCGGTCAGCGACCTTCTTTATGGACTCCAGTTCATGCGTTATTACCACCACGGCCACGCCCAGAGTTCTGCGCAGGCTCAATATCAAGTCGTCCAGACCCGCCGCCGTAATGGGGTCCAGCCCGGCGGACGGCTCGTCGAAGAAAACAATCTCCGGGTCCAGCGCCAGCGCCCGCGCAAACCCGGCGCGCTTCTTCATGCCGCCGCTCAACTCGGACGGATTCTTGTACAATGCGTCGCCCAAACCCACAAGCGACAGTTTCGTGCGCACTATGGCGCTTATTATTTCTTCGTCCAGGTCGCGCCGCTCACGCAGCGGCAGGGCGATGTTGTCGTAGAGGGTCATCGAGTTGAACAGCCCGCCCGACTGGAAGGACACCCCGAAGCGTTCCTGCAGAGCCGACAATTCGTCCTCGCTCATTTCGGCCAGTGACTCGCCCCAGAATTTAATCGAGCCGCTCGTCGGTTTCAGCAGGCCGATGGCATGCTTCATCAGCGTGCTCTTGCCGCAGCCGCTGCCGCCGATGACCGCGAGTATTCCGCCGTGGTGTACCCGGAACGACACGCCGTGGAGTATCTCCACCTCGCCGTAGTGCGTAACAAGGTCTTTGACTTCAAGTATTGGTATTCGTCGCGCCATAATCTCCCCCCCTTCGGGGGGGCTTTTACTTTCGGTTTACGTGCCTTTGGGGATTACCCTGAAACTACGCAGGGCAAAAGGTACAAGACCGGCCGAAGGCCGGTTAGCCGACGAAAAGCGCGAACATCATCGCGACAACGATGATGAAGAATATATCCATGACCACCGAGCGCGTAGTCGCCAGGCCGACGCCGCGCGAGCCGCCGCTTGTCCTCAGCCCGTTGTGACAGCCGACCACGACGATGACTACCGCGTAACAGAGGGATTTGCCCAGCCCGACGAGAATATTGCTGACGGACAGGGCGCCGATGGTCTGGTTCACCCATACCATCGGACTGATGCCCAGTGAAAACACCCCCAGCAGGAATCCCGCCTGAATACCCGCGAACATGGCGATGATGGTAAGCGCCGGCAGGCTGATGACCATGGCCATTATTTTGGGGGTAACAAGAAACTGCGTGGTGTTGAACCCCATGGACTTGAGGGCGTCCACCTCTTCCTGGACGGTCATCGTGGCCAGTTCGGCCGTAATGGCGGAGCCGCTGCGCGCGGAGATGATAATCGCGGTCATCAGGGCGGCCATCTCGCGCGTGAAAGCGATGGCAACAAGGTCCGCCACGAAAATCGCCGCGCCGAACTGCTCCAGCTGCGCCGCGGACAACACCGACATGATAAATCCCAGCAAAAGGTTGATGATATAGACGATTCCAACTGCGCGCACGCCCATCTCGTGCATCTCGTCCCATACCGCCGACCAGCGCACGCCCTTGCGCTCGAACGGGGCGATGAAGGTCCAGTACATCGACTCGACCGCGAAGCCGGCAAAATCTTTCGCTTCCGAAGCGGCGTCAAAAAACGCGCCGCCGACTTTCTCAAGGAATCCATGCCGGGAAGGGCGGGCCGGGGGAGTCTGCTCGAGGGATTTCTGGAAGAGTGAGAGGTAGTCTGCCGTGATGCCGCGCGCGCCTTCAGTCGTCATCTTCAACCCGACAATGCCGGCGACCTTTGTCGCCTGGGCAAGGAAAGCCGCGCCGACGCTGTCAACCTTATCCACTCCGGATAGTTCCACCGTTACTTCCTTGCGTCCGGCGTCGATGACCATTTTCGCGATTTCCAGCAATTCCCGACCCGTGTCTTCGGACAGTCTCCCCGTCACCCGAATCATCCAGGGCTCTCTCTGCTCGAGATCTACCGCCATCCAAAAACTCCGGTGGAACAGGAAGGTCCGGCCTGGTTCCGCACAGCATCAATCCGACACCACCATGTTTGTCCTCAAGGCCAGAATACCATTGCAGCGGATTGCGGTCAAGACCTTTCACCCGCGCGTTCACCTGCGGGAGTATGTAAGAGTTGTTGGTAATGCCGCCGCCGGGTCAGTGCCGCAAGGTGACAGTCCCCTTCTACGAGCCGACCCCGATAAATCGGGCCCGGCTCCGTAAAGGGGACAGTCACCATTGCTTGCGCTCTGACCCAAACCACCAACAAATCTTACATGCTCCCGCGCGGCTCATGTG
>JAUXGI010000057.1 GCA_030622295.1 Planctomycetota bacterium | reverse complement strand
GTACACCGTTGTAATATAGACCTGGCCGAACTTCCTGAACATCTCGTCGTCGGCGCGCAGTATCTCCATCAACCGCCCGCGCTCATCCGGTATCACGCGCAGTTTCTTGGTTTTCACCCCGTCAATCATTGGCCTTGTCCGTCAACATGTTTATTCGTAGGGCGGAAGGAAACGGTGAACAGGGCGTCCTTCCCGCGTCCAACAGTCGAGCAAAAACCGCCTATTCGCCTTCCTTCATCCACAAGACTATCCGTTCAATTATCTGCTCCAGCGAGTGGCGCGGCCTGAAGCCGATGGCCTTTTTTATGCGGGAAATATCCGGCACGCGCACGCGCAAATCTTCAAAGCCCGCCTCGTACGCCTTCTCATACGGGACGTGCACTATCTTAACGCGCGGGTTCACTTTTTGGCGCACGAGTTTTGCCAGGGCGTTTATGGTAACCACCTCGCCGCTCCCGATGTTGAATACCGTGCCGACCGCCCGCTTCGCCGCCGGCAGTTTCACCAGCGCGTCCACCAGGTCGCTCACGTCCAGGAAGCACCGCACCTGTCGCCCCGAACCATAAACCTCAAGCGGTTTCCCGCGCAGCGCGTTCCCGATGAAACGCGGCAGCACCATGCCGTATTCTCCTACCTGCCGTGGCCCGGCTATATTGAAGAACCGCCCGACGATTACCGGCAGTTTTCGCTCCCGGTGATACGACAACGCCAGAAACTCGTCAATCGCCTTCGAACACGCGTAAGACCAGCGGCTCTTCGTCGTCGGCCCCAGCACCATGTCGTTCTCTTCCTTGAACGGCACCTTCGTGCTTTTGCCGTAAACCTCCGAGGACGAGGCGAGAAAGACCAGTTTTTTCTTCTTGGCGGCGTGCTTCAGGACCAGTTCCGTCCCGTAGATGTTCGTCTCGATGGTGCGGACCGGCTGCTCGATAATCCGCCTGACGCCTACTGCGGCAGCCAGGTGATATACGACCGACACTTCGTCAATCAGTTCCGCGAGCAGACGCTCCCTGGTAATGCTGTCTATATAATAGTGAAAGCGCTTATGTCCTTTCAGCGCGCGGATATTCGCCATTCGCCCCGTCGAGAGGTCGTCGATGACAAAGACCACGTGGCCGTCGCTGACGAGCCTCTCGGCCAGGTGCGACCCTATAAACCCCGCCCCGCCGGTTATAAGAAATCTCTCCATGCTCCTCGCTATCTGCCCTCTCCGCGCTTCGCGGTCACACGGGCCGGCGCAATTTAACAAAGCGCCCTTCGCAAGTAAAGCCTTTTCACCCGCCGCCCCACTTCGTGGGGTCTTTTCCTCTCGCGCTTGCTGTCTTCGGGAGCGGCCGTCGAGGTCAGAAGGCGTAGAACGTGAAAGAGCGGGCAAGGCCCGCCCGCCTCAGGCGGATTGCCTGTTGCCTCTGATGCTGACGGGGGTCAGACCCTTTCCCGTCGGGGGGCACAGCCCCCTCTTTTACTTCCGGTTTGCATGGCTTCGGGAACGGCTCCCGCTGTCAGGAAGCGCGAGAGGAAAAGGCCCCGCGAGGCGGGGCTCCTCAGCGTCTGACCCCCTCCCCCCCCTGCCTTGCCGGGTTCTTGCCTTTTCGGAGATGGCTGATAGAATCTGCACATGCACGAATCGTTCTATCCGGGTTCTACTTTCAACGTTGCCTAATGAAGATAATTCTGGCGAAAACTGCCGGCTTTTGCATGGGCGTCAAGCGGGCCATGGACATCGCCCTCAAATCGAGTGAGGAGAAGGGCGCGCGAATATTCACCCTCGGGCCGCTCATCCACAACCGGCAGGCCGTGGAAATGCTCCGCGACAAAGGCATAGAGCCGCTCGAAGAAGCCGGCTCGGTCGAACCCACATGCGTCGTCATACGGGCGCATGGAGTCTCGCCGGAAACAGTGGAAGAACTCGCCCAGAGGGGCTTTGAGGTAGTTGACGCCACCTGCCCGCACGTAAGGCAGTCGCAGCAGCGCATCAGGGAATACAGCGGGAAAGGATACCAGATAATCATCGTCGGCGACAGGGAACACGCAGAAGTCACCGGCCTGAAAGGTTACTGCGCGGGCCGGTGCGATGTCATCGCCACTGCCGATGAGGCCGAGAGACTGGAACTGGCCGACCGTGTGGCGGTCATTGCACAGACCACCTTTGTTGAGCAAGCCTACTCAGCCATAGTTGACATCATCAAAAATCGCGCGAGCGGGGCAGTGGCGTTCCAGAGCATCTGCCGCGCCACTCGTAATCGCCAGGAAGAAGCGCTGCAGCTTGCCCGGACGTGCGAGGCGGTAATCGTCGTGGGCGGCCACCACAGCGCCAATACCTGCCGCCTGGCGCAACTCTGCCGCAAGCGGGGCGTGCCCGCGTTTCACGTAGAAACCGCGGCGGAACTGAACATGGAAGAAATCTCACGGTTTGAGACCGTCGGAGTGACCGCCGGAGCATCAACGCCGTCGTGGATAACGGGGGAGGTCATCAAGCGTCTCGAGGGAATCTCGGGAGCGGGCAAGGGCCGGCTGTTCGGGCACATCCTTGATTTCCTGGTGGAGAGCAATCTTTACTCCAGCGCCGCCGCGATAGCGCTGGCGTTTGCGTGCTGCTTCATGCAGGGCATCACTCTTAACCCGGGCTTGCTGTTCATAGCGTTCTGCTACATCTTCGCGACTTCCACACTCAATCGCGTCTTTGAAGAAGGCGAGGATAAGTTGCACATACCGACGCGTGTTCGCTTCTACCGGCGTCACGCCTTGAAACTAATCCTGACCAGTCTGACGCTTATTTCCGTCTCCGTTGCAATCAGCCTGACCATGCGATTCGAAGTGACGCTCTTCCTTGTCATTGCATACGGCCTGGGCATGATGTACAGTGTGCGCATCATACCGATGCACGTGGGCCGCCTGCACATTCGTCGTCTGAAGGACATCCCCGGCAGCAAGGACATCTTCAGCGCTCTCGGTTGGACGGCCATTGTGGTGTTTGTGCCGTTCCTGGCTGCCCGCGACTTCGGCGGGGGTGATGATTTCACGGCCGTCGTTGCCGGCATAGCGGCGTTCATAGTGGTCGTGGTGAAGTCGGTGCTTGTTGACATGGCGGACATCTACAGCGACCGCCGCCTGGGCCGGGAGACACTGCCCATATTCCTGGGCCAGGACAAGACCAACGTATTGCTGCTTCTGCTCGCGGCGCTCCTGGCCGGGCTTTTCCTGGCGGCACCGGGGCGCTGGCTGTTCGTGGGTAAAGGACACGAAAATGCGGCGTATGCCCTTCTGCTCAGTCCGGCATATATTCTCTTGACCTTATTCCTGGTTCGGAAGAAAATCGTCAAGGGCGAAACAATGAGCATCCTCGCGGCAGACGGCAACCTGATACTCATGGGCCTCACCTGCGCCGTTTCCGGCGCGCTCATGCGCGTTTAGTGGTTCATGACATTTGCACGGCTCGGGGAGTCAGACCCTTCCCGCCCCGACAAGTCGGGGCTCCTCAGCGTCTGACCCCCTCGCCCATATAATAGGGGAAAGCGTGACGTCCAATGAGTCCACACATTACGTGGCAGGCATCGATGAGGCGGGGTACGGCCCGCTGTTGGGCCCGCTGGTGATTACGTCGGTCGTGTTTGAGACACCCCGGCCGGAGCAATCGCTGTGGCAGTCGCTGCGCGGGACGGTGTGTCGCAGGGCGTGCAGGTCGGGCCGCATCCAGATTGCCGACAGCAAGAAATTGTACACGCCCTCCGCGGGCCCGGGCAGGCTGGAGAGGGGAGTGCTCGCCTGCCTGAAGGCAAGCGGTATCTCGGAGGTCAAGGCTTTTGACGTTCTTCTCAGGAATCTGTGCCATCACTTCGGCGAGCCGTGCGACTCGCAGCCCTGGTATGCCGACCTGGTCGTTCCGCTGCCGCTGGCCGCCAATCCGGAAGACGTATCGCAGGCCGCCGCAAGACTGGGGGCCGCCATGTCAAAAAGGCGAATCACGCTCCGCGATATCGCCGTCAATCCCGTTCATCCGCCAAAACTCAACCGCCTGTTCGAACAACGCGGAAATAAGGCGACAGTGCTGTTTGAGGAGACACTGTCACTGATAAGACGCCTCTTGCATCTCTACGGCAGGAAAGGTATAAGAATCGTTGCCGACAGACAGGGCGGGCGGCGTTATTACGGGCCTCTGCTCTGTCAGGCTTTTCCCATGTTACGGATTGACGTCATCAGGGAAGAAGAGAGGCGCAGCGAATACGAAATACACGCCGGCGAGGGCGTCATGCGGCTTGCGTTCATTGAAAAGGCCGAAGATACCTGCCTGGCGGCGGCTCTTGCTTCCATGGTCAGCAAGTACGTGCGTGAGTGCTTCATGTGCTCCTTCAACGCTTACTGGCGGGAACGAGTGCCGGGCCTGCGGCCCACGGCGGGTTATCCACGCGACGCACGGCGCTTCCTGTCCGACATCCAGCCGGCCTGGGATGCCGCCGGCGTGGACCGCGGCGAGGTAATCAGGGCAAGATGATACCGAACATTGGATACCTGAAACCTGAAATGTGACACCTTGACACTCCGACACATGGCACTTTTCATCGTAAATGCGGCGGGCGGAACGCCAGACAGACAAAGGGGGAAACATGCCGATGTTATCTGAGAAACAGAAGAAAATACGCATGCTCAGGTTCAGAAAACTGTACCGGGGAGTGCTCGGTACGGACAGCAAGGTGCCCGTGCGCGACAAATACGGCCTGAGCATGGTATACACTCCGGGTGTGGCGGAACCGTGCAAGATGATACAGGCCAACCCGGACGACGCGTTCATATACACCTCCAGGGGCGAGAGCCTGGCGCTGGTCTCCAACGGCAGCGACGTACTGGACCTGGGGGACATCGGGCCGCAGGCGGTACTGCCCATCCTCGAGGGCGAGGCCGCGATGCTCAGCGAACTCGGGGGGCTGAGCGCGTATCCCCTTTGTGCGACGTGCAAAAGCGTGAAAGATTTTCGCTTCCTCCTCACCAACATCGCGCCCTCGTTTGGGGCGATAGCGGTCCTCGGCTTGAACAAGGAGTTTTACGATGAGATGGCCGACATGTTCGAACCGGACATACCCCTTGTTCGTTACGAGGACGTGCTGGATGAGGTCTTCGCCCGGCGAAGGGAACTTACGCCGCGTCAGAAATTCTGCGATTCCTACATGGCCATGCCGGGGTTCCTGAACGCACTGGTGGCCTGCAGCGCCCGCGATGTTTCACACGTCGTTCATTACGCCGCCGGGAGGGAAATAGACGATGCGTTGAAGTCGATGGGCGGGTTTTCGGCAGGGGCGATTAATTTTGGCCTGGCGGAACGCGTGGGCCGTGTTTGTGCCGACGCCTTCCACGCCAGCGGGACCGGCCGAAGAAAGGTGGACGCCGATGCCCTTGCCGCGCGAGTCCACAATATCGTCTATGAAGGGCACGGCGCGACCGTCGAATCGCCCGCTGTCCCGTACGACAATGAGCATCTGATGCAGGCGGCGCTGGACCTCTACCGCAGGCACCGCGGTACCACCCGCACCCGGGCAAGGGCCCGCATAGTTGACCGTGCCTCGCTCAACATGATTGCCGGCCAGGGCGCCCTCTACGCCGCTGAAGAGATAGCGGCCCATCCCGAGCGTTTGCACGAGTACACTGCAAAGGACAACACCGTGGCCGTGATTTCCGACGGCAGCGCGGTGCTGGGCCTGGGAAACCTCGGCGGACCGGCCGCACTGCCCGTGATGGAAGGCAAGTGCGTACTCTTCAGAACGCTCGCCGGCGTCAACGCACATCCGCTGGTCCTGGCCACGCAGAATGTCGCCAAAATCCAAAAAATCATCTCCATGGTGTCCCACACATACGGCGGAGTGAATCTGGAGGATATACAGGCACCCAAGTGTTTTGAACTCGAAAGAAGACTCCAGGGGAAAATTGACATGCCCGTATTTCACGACGACCAGCACGGGACCTCCTCAGTGGTGCTGGCGGGGCTCATCAACGCGCTCAAATTGACGGGCAGGGACGCGGGCGGCTCGACCGTGGCCGTGAACGGCGCGGGCGCGGCAGGGATCACCGTCACCCGGATGTTGCTCAAGTACGGGTTCAAGGACGTGGTGTTGTGCGACACTGCCGGTATAATCTGCGACGGCCGCGAGGAAAACATGAACGATGAAAAGCGCGAGATGGCGAAACTGACCAACAAGGCGGGCATCAAAGGCGGCATAGCCGAGGCAATAAAGGGGCGCGACATCTTTATCGGCCTGTCCACCGGAAACTGCGTCACACGGGAAATGGTAGGCTCAATGGCGGAGAACCCTGTCGTGTTCGCCCTGGCGAATCCCGTGCCGGAGATAATGCCGGACGAGGCGAGAGCCGCCGGCGCCAGCGTGGTCGCGACCGGTCGCAGCGACTTCCCCAACCAGGTGAACAACGCGCTGGTCTTTCCGGGCATCTTTCGCGGGGCGCTCGGCGTAAGGGCTAAAGAAATTAATGACGAGATGAAACTGGCCGTCTCGAAGGCGCTGGCCGAAAGCATTCCCGAGGATGAACTCGATATCCGTAATTTTGTTCCGTCGGCTCTGGACATTCGGGTGACGCCGACGGTGGCGGCCGCGGCGGCCCGGGCGGCGCTCGACAGCGGTGCGGTGCGCCCGGGGCCTGACCCGCAGGACGTCTGCGACGCCGCCTTTGCCTTCATTTATGAGGGTCTTGACGGGCTCGAGGAGACCTCGCC
>JAUXGI010000199.1 GCA_030622295.1 Planctomycetota bacterium | reverse complement strand
GTCATCATGCCGTGGTCGCTGACGTGTATAAGGAGGAGTCTTTCCAGGACGCCGATCTTTTCGAGCCTGTAAAATAACTTGCCGAGTTCGGCGTCGATGAATTTCACGTAATCGCGGTAGTCCTGTGTTTCGGGGCCGTATATATGGCCATAGACGACGGTACCCAGAATGTAAAGTATTGAAAAGCGCGGGTATCGGTTGACGGCGCTGCAATATTCGAAAATCTTGGCCACGTTGTCGCAGCAGGCTGCGTCGTGCATGCCCCACAGGTCGAACACGTGCGCCCGCAGCGAATTGTAGAACATGCGCGCATAGTGGTCCGCGCCGCGATGGATGGGGTAGAAATTGACGAACGTATATTGGTCATCCAGCACCTCCATTATCGTGGGAACCCTGCAATCGCCGTTCACCGACCAGACGTTTACGTAGCGGTCGTACTGCCGAAAGGTCAGCGTCTTGCGATTTATGTATTTCATGCCGGCGATGCCGGAGTGCGCGCCGTAACGACCGGTGACAAAGCCGGTGAGATTGGGGTAGGTGACGCTGGGCGCGGACGTGAAAGCGCTGTCGGATACGGCTCCGCGGTCGTAGAGGTACCGGCTGAAGTTCGGCAGTTCGCCCCGCTCCATCATGCCGTAAAGGAGTTCCGGCTTGAGTCCGTCGGTCAGGATGAACAGGACCATGCGGTCGTCGGGCCCGGCCGCGGACTGCGGGTTGCCGGCCAACTCCGCGAGGATTGCCTCCTCGGCCTTCACGTAGCAGGAGCAGAGGCAGAGCACCAGAAGCAGGCAAACGGCGAGAATTCTCCTTGACATCATGTTACTCCGGGCAGTTGTTCCGTCAGTTCCACAGTCACCTCCATCCCTTCCTTAATTCCCAGTTCCTCTGCGGCGTTCCCGCGGTTGACGGCGATTTCGAGCATGTCGAAACTGTTGAAGACCGCCAGTGGAGTGCCGGGCTCTTTTTCCGCGTATGACCTGCTGACGCCTTTTATCTCCACGCCGGCGGCGCGCACCACGGCCCGCCCTTTCACCAGTGAACGCGGGATGTTGCTCATCGCGTTGCCGAACCTGTCAATATAGACGATGCTTCCGGCGATTCTATTCGATGCGTTCGTTTGCGGCTGCGGGATTTCAAACTCCGCAACGCCGGGTATCGCCCGGGCCAACTCGTCCAGCGGTCTGCCCCCGGCGAGCATCCCTGCAACAGGCGCGAAAACGTCGCGCCCGTGGAACGTATCCGACAGGCCCCCTTCCGGAAGATACGTGACCTCGTAGAGATTCGCCCCCGGGTTTTCGCGCAGGACGGGGCTCAGGCAGCCGTTGTCCGGAGCGATGAACGTGTGCCGCCCCGTTCTGACGGCAAGTGTCTTCCTGGCGGAGCCCACGCCGGGGTCGACCACCACTGTGAATATCGTCCCGTCCGGGAAATAACTGTAAGACCCGAACAGGACCAGCGCCGCATGCAGCACCGAATGGCGCGGTATCGAGTGCGAAATGTCAATGACGTTGGCATCCGGGCAATATCGGGCAATGACGCCCTTCATCACCCCGACGAAATTATCGTCCAGGCCGAAGTCGGTCAGCAGCGCTATTACAGGTCTGGGCATTTCGCCCGGCATTGTAACCATACAGAACGGATAGTTCAACCGCGGGCGGCACGGGGTGAGCATGTAAGAATCCTGAAAAGTGAGCGACGGGGACTGTCACAATTACGCGAGGCTCGGGGAGTCAGACCCTTCCCGTCGTCCCGACAAGTCGGGACTCCTCCTCAGCGTCTGACCCCCTCGCGGATAGATTGTTGACTGTCCCCTCGCGGAACGGTAAAATCTCTTCATGAAAACGGAAGGTCAAACAGCACCTGTGAAGTCGGAGAGGCGAGATGATTGAATTCAACTGTTCATTCTGTGGAAAGTCGCTGCAGGTGGCCGACCAGTATGCGGGCAAGCAGGCGCGCTGCCCGGGCTGCAACCAGGTGGTCAGGGTTCCGGAGGTAAGCGTGGCCGAGCCGGCCGCGCCCGCGGCCGCGCCCGGCGGGGCGCAGGGCTACGGCACGCCCTACGCACGACAGCCAATGCCGAAGCGGAAAGCCGGGAAAGAAAGAGAGGGCGAACCCGCCGCAGTCGGCGAAGACTACATGCCGTCGCCCGACGACGCCCCGGACGAGGAATGCCGGTATTTCGCCATACTCAAGACGGTCTGCGGCATAGGCGGGATAATCGCGGCGCTCTTCTGCATAGTGGCCGGGGGGATAGTGTCGGGCGTCGAGGAAATCGGCTTCGGCGCGATATTGCTGGGGCTGGTGGCGGCCTTTTTCTGCGTGGTATTCGGCGGCGCGGGCTGGGTGATATTCTCGTACCTCGCCAAGATCGCGGTCTATCTCTATTCGATAGACAAACGACTGAAAAGGTAGCCGGGTGGAAAAGCGCAAGGAAGCAACGATATACCGAAGTGTCGAAGTGGCGGAATGCCGTGGAGGAGTTTATGGACGACCATGAAAAGTTCGATATGGATGAGGCCTTGGCGGATATGCAAAGGGCGGCGGCGGAGAGCGACTACCGCCTGGCGCTGGAGTGCGTCGCTTGCGGACGCGAGGGCATGTACGATGTGCTCAGTGTTTCAGTTAATCCCGAATATGTTGAGGCCATCATTCAGGCAGCGCCCGAAGACCTCGAAAGGCTGCCGAAGTTGCTCGAGAGCAACGTCTACTTTTCCGGGCTCTTTCGGTGCAAGTCCTGCGGTTCGCCGGGACCGTGGCGACTGACGCAGCAGGCCTTCAAGACAATCACGTTGTCGCTGGCGATGGAGTGCGCCGGCGGCCCGGCTCCCATTCCGATACTGCCGGAGGTTTACGCCACCCCCGACGGGGTGAGGATGCAGTGCGCCGCCCAGGCCGAAAAACACCTCAAGGCCCTTATCGAAGAAAAACCCGACTATGCCGTCTGCTGGCTGAAACTGGGGGAACTGTACACCAACGCCGACAAGCCGGGGCCTGCGAAAGAGGCCTATCAGCGCGCGCTGGAACTCGACCCGTCCGACTTCCTCTCCCACATGCATCTGGGCGGCATCTACGAAGACGACGGCGAACTGGAAAAAGCCGCCGAGCACCTGCACGAGGTGATGCGCCTGGTCAGAAACCGCAAGGATGTCTCCATCGAGGAGCGTTTTCATGCCGTATATGCTTCATTCGTCGGCATGATTAATATCACCGCCGAGAGCGACGGTGAAATCTCCCTGCTGCCGCCCGACCTGGAGGAGGCGCTGGAAAAGCAATCGAAGGGCCGGAAACGAAAAGAAAAAGGCAAAAAAAAGAAAGAACCCGTCGCCCGACCCAAGGACCTCATAGGCATTATGGGCCACCTCATGGGCGAGCCGAGGAAGAAACTGAAAGAACTCGAGCAAATCATCGATGAGCAGCGGCTTCTAAGAGTAGCCTGGGACGAGACGGCTTACGGCGAAGCGGAGGACGACGAGGAACCGGACGAAATGATGACGCGGGACCCGCTGATGAGGATGTCCCATGAAAGAGGCGACGAGAAAGGAGAGCCCGACAACATCATTCCCATCAGGGGAGGTCGCAAGATAAAGCCCAACGACCCCTGCCCCTGCGGCAGCGGCAAGAAATACGAGAAATGCTGCGGCCTCAAAGACCGCGAACCCGGAACCTGAGATTTACCCGCCGCCATCCAACATGGCCGCAGAGGCCCAGAGACACAGAGAAAAAACAACAGGGACTTAATAATAGTAGGAAGTAGGAAAGT
>JAUXGI010000052.1 GCA_030622295.1 Planctomycetota bacterium | reverse complement strand
TTCGGCCCTCACCGCTCAGGCGCTTCGCCTCTTCAAGCGCCTCCCGGGTACCGCCGGCTATCATCCTGTCAATCGCCGCTGCGGCCTCTTCGAACCGCCCCTGCCGGAAGTATATCTCCGCCATATACGCGCGAGCCTCCGTGGCCGCCGGAGAAATCGCTTCCACCTTTTCAAAATGCCTCAACGCTTCGTCGAAACGGTTCTCGTCATAGTATATCAAAGCGGCATTGAAGTGGGCCTCGATGAAATCGGCGTCCTTTTCAATGGCCTTCTCGTAATCGCCCAGCGCCGCATCGCGCCACCTGGCGACGTCGGGCGATTTGCGCCGGCCCCGCCGCAGTTTATCCTTCCACAGGTCATACGAATATCCGCGCCAGAAATAACCCGCCGCCGCGCTTAGTTTCGCCTCGCCGCCGGGATTGCCTTCGAGCAACTTTATCAGTCTGGTCGCGCATTCCACCGCCTTGTCATGCTCGCCCAGCGAATTATGCAGTTTCACCTCGCCCAGCAGGTGTTCGACGCTCTGCCGCGTTGCGCAACCCGCGCCAGAAAGCACGGCCGCCGCAAGAAGCACCGCCAGGCTGCCGAGCGCAACTCTACTGCGTGTTTCGTGAGCCTCTGTCATCTCACATCCCTCGCTTCACGTTCCCTCGAATCGGTACGCCGGTCCCCTGCCGTCATTAATCCTGCATCCCTATTCGCTCATCCCCAAAAACTCCATCCACCTCTTTATCGCTTCGTAACGGAACGCCTCGTCCATCTCCGCGTCATAACCGATGTCCTTCTTGCCCGTAAGCACCACGAGCATCAGGTTCGCCGCCTTGCGCATCTCCGCATCGTCGTGAAACAGGTGCAGTACCAGAACGTCACGAGCCTCCTGCTCGGGCAGCAGGCGGAAGAACTTCTGCGCCCAGACCGTGTAACGCGACTCGGCGTCGGGGTCGTACGTCAGGCGCAGTACGTCGGGAGCAGCGATGACGCCGATATTCACCAGGTCCTGCAGCAAAGCATCCTGGCGCTCCTCCAGTTTGGCCGACTGGTCCTTAACCTTTGCTATTGCCGCGTCTATCTTCTTCTGCGTCTCTTCATCGGCCACGGGTATCGTCGGTTTCGGTATGAAAGACGGTTCCGCCGTGTCACCGTTCTGTGTGCCGTCGTCGGATGGCTTCTCCACACCGTTGCCGTCGTCCTGCGTGCCGCCGTTTTCCGCCTGGGTCTGCGGCCCCCCGTTGCAACCGGCCAGGAAAAGGACTATCGCCAGGAAAGGCAGGACATATTTCATGGTAATCCCCCTTAATGAACAATGAACGGAGAAATTTTTCCCGCTGCGGCTTATCACTTGCCAGAGTTTATCGGCACGCTCATCGCCCGTCAAGCGAATTCGAGCCAATCCTACTGTCACCTAAAGGGGTCAGACCCCTTTAGGTGACAGTAGGTGGCGGAACGGGCGCGGGTGCCGCGGGCTTGACATTTTATCCTTCTGATGGTTTCATTTCGGGCGCTTATTTGCCGATGATGGGAGAAGGCAAATGTCGCTCCGTTTCGTGTCCGAACGGCGATTTCATATCACTTCCAGCACAAGGAGAGGAGAGTCCCATGACACAGACATCAGGATTACTGTCAAAGCGCCCGTCGAATGTCCTCAAGGTCTTCGGCGACGTGCCCACGCCGCTGGTCAACGGCAAGGCTCTTTACGACATCGCGAAGAAGGAACGCTTCATCGTCGGCGCGTTCAACGTCCGCTGTACGCTGTCCGTCCCCGGCATCGCCCTTGCCGCGAAGGAGACGGACTCCGTCGTCGTCTATGAGATCGCGAAGTCCGAAACCACTTACACCGGCCTGCCGCCGGAGAAATTCGCAAGGGCCATCGTAGAAAACGTCACCAGTGTCGGCTGCGAGGTCCCCTACGCCGTCCACGCCGACCACACCACCGTGAAGAACACCACGGAGGAAGCAATCGAGAGCGCCCGCGACATCATCAAGCGTTCCATCGCCAGCGGCTACACCAGCGTGAGCATAGACGCCTCGCACAACGCAAACGAAGACAACCTGCGCATCACGCGGGATCTCGCAAGACACGTTGTGGAAGCGGGGCTGGGCCTGGAGGTCGAAATCGGCGAGATCGGCGGAGAGCGCGGCTTCTCCACACCGGAAGAAGGGAAGTGGTTCATCGAAAGCCTCGTCCAGGACGGCATACACCCCGACCTGCTCGCCATCAACAACGGCTCCATCCACGGCAACTACGGCCCGGGCTTCGGCGAAGGCATCCAACTGGACCTCACAAAGAAAATCTACGAGGCCATAACCCCCTGGAACGTCGGCATCGCCCAGCACGGCATCACCGGCACGCCTCTCGACAAGATAGCCCAGTTCGCCGACTACGGCATCTTCAAGGGCAACGTCGCCACCCTGTTCCAGAACATCAACTTCGGCTTCAAGATGGACGACGGCGGCAACACCCTCTACGACGAGAACGGCGACTACATCAAACTCGAGGACGAAGGCATCCCCACGGACCTCTGGCGGGAAGTCGACGCCTGGGTGAAAGAAACCGGCAACACCGGCGGCAACATCAAAAGGGCCAACCTCCCGTTCAAGGAGAAGATGGAGGCCATCGACAAGAAGTACAAGGAGCGGATAGACAGGCACACGTACGAATGGGCAAAGAACCTGTTCACTGCATTGCGCTCCGTCAACTCCGGCCGGAAGGTCGTCGACTACATCAATAATTAGGGTCAGGTACTATTTTTTCGGGCTGACCTGTCCCTAATTTATCTCTATGCGTAGCAGGAAGTAAGGAAAATAAAAAAATGGTACCTGACCCTAATTAATTGAACAAGGAGGCCCTGTGGCACGTTTGCCGCGAATTGTCTTGCCGGGCGTCTGTCATCACGTCGTTCAGCGAGGCAACAACAAGCAGGACGTCTTTCTCTGTAAGGCAGACTACGTCAAGTACGTCGAAATTCTGCGCCACTACGCCCAGAAACATTCCTGCGGGCTGGGCGCGTACTGCCTCATGCCCAACCATATCCACCTGGTCGCCCGCCCCGGCACAAAAGAAGCGCTGCCCAAAATGATGCATGGTTTGAATCTGTGCTACCAGCAGCACCTAAACGATACGACCGGCTTCACGGGCCATGTCTGGCAGTCGCGCTACTACTCCTCGCCAGTGGAAGAAGGCAATGGCGTCTGGAAGGTCGTGGAGTACATTGACAAGAACCCGTTGCGCGCCGGACTCGTCGCCGACCCGTGCGACTACCAATACTCAAGCGCGGTGGCACATGAACAAGGACGACTCGACAACGTCATCACCGAGGTCCTCTTCCCCGGCCGTGAAGCGAAAGACTATGCAGAGATCCTCCACGGCGAGCAACTGGATGCCCGGGACATCGAGCGCATCCGAAAAAGCACACACAAAGGCATGCCCATAGGCGGCTCCGCCTTCAAGCAGGCCATCGAAAAACTCCTGGGCAAACCCCTCAGTCAGCGCCGGGTAGGCCGCCCGAAAAAGAAGCCCGAAAATTAGGGTCAGGTACTATTTTTTCGGGCTGACCTGTCCCTAATTTATCTCTATGCGTAGCGGGAAGTAAGGAAAATAAAAAAATGGTCCCTGACCCTAATTTTCGGGCTGTCCATCGCTGGCGCCTCGTACCCATAAATTTGGCACACACCCGCCTTCCTTCCCACGGGCCGAATTTGTTTGACTTGCCTCCGCCCGCGCCTAGAATACAGTTTGCACAGACAGAGCAGGAAACCAGAGTCCGATTCACGTCCAATCCAAGCCCCTGTTGACCACCGGGTCCCGTCAGTGAGAGTAGTGATACAAAGAGTGAACGAAGCGAGCGTCCGCGTCGATGACCGCGAGGTCTCGCGCATCGGACGTGGTCTTCTGGTTCTGCTGGGTGTTGAAAAGGGTGACGGCGAGGAGGCGGCCGCAACGCTTGCGAAGAAAATCGCCGAGATGCGAATATTCGAAGACGACAGCGGCAGGATGAATCTTTCCGTGCGCGATGTTGCCGGAGAGGCGCTCGTGGTATCGCAGTTCACGCTCTGCGCGGACTTGCGCAAAGGCAGACGCCCCAGTTTCGAGCCCGCCGCCCCGCCCGACGAGGCCCGGGAATTATGCCGCAGGTTCGCCGAACTGTTGCGGAGTTACGATGTGCCGGTCAGGGAGGGCGTCTTCGGCGCACACATGCACGTCGCACTCACCAACAACGGTCCCGTCACCTTCACAATCAATCAAACTGTCCCCTAAAGGGGTCTGACCCCTTTAGGGGACAGTTTGAGATGACCGTTTGTGTCCGTTTGTGAGTTTGGAGGAGTAAGGCATGTCCAGAACCGCACTCATGTTTTCATTTTTCTTGCTTGTCGCGTTTCCCTGCGGGTGGGCCTTCGCCGGCAACGAGGACAGCGACAAGAGGTTTGAGGGTTTCGAGCGAGAACTGCGGGACCTCAGGAAGCACTTCGAGCGGGAACTCAACACGGTGAAGCAGGAGAACGCTCAACTGCGAGCAGAACTGGAACAAATCCGCCACAGGTTCAAGGACGACGAGTTGACGCCGGCGATTGAGGCAAAACTGGCGGAGTGGTTCGAGACACAGCGCGCCCGCTCGTCCCTTATAAGAATAAAAGGCGAGGAAGGGAGTTTCATCACCGGTCTTCGCTTCACCGGTCAGATACGGGAGCGTTTCGAATACGTGGACAACCTGAGGGATTTCCGCACGGGCCGCGACGACGAGACCGACTTCGTCGATTCGCGCGTCAGGCTCGGGCTCGCGCTGGAGTTCCAGGACAGGGTCAACGCGCTCATCGAGTTGCAGCACGTCGGCTACTTCGGCGACTCATCAACGGAGTTCGGCCCGAACCTGCGCAACGACGAAGACAGCGAGGTGCAACTCTACCAGGCCTACATCGACTTCGAGAAGTTCTTCGGCACGCCCGTCAGATTTCGCTGCGGCCGCCAGGAGATCGTCAAGGGCACCCAGTTCCTCATCGGCAACGCCGACTTCGACGAGGGTCTGACTTTCGACGCGGTGCGCTTCACGCACGTGTTCCACGGGCCCGGTCTGGAAATCGACTTCTGGGCAGCCAGGCTCAGCGACAACTACGTGAACGCCCTGGTCACGCCGGGCAGCCCGGACGACGTGCGTTTCGACGACGACAAGCGCGACTTTTTCGGCTTCTATTCGACCTGGACCGGCGTTCACGAGAAGGCGAATTTCATCGACGCACTCGAATTCTACGTGTTATTCATTCACGACCAGACAGGCGACCTGAACGACGCGAACGCGGCGCTCACCGGCCGCAGCCCGGCGTTCCTCAGACCGATTGGCATGACGGCGAATTTCAGCAATGATTTCGTAGGCGAGGACCGCTGGACCGTCGGCGGCAGGATTTACGGCAACCTGATTGACGATGAGGTGCGCAGGCTGTCGTACAACTTCGAGATGGCGTTTCAGTTCGGCGACGCGGGCCACAACGGCGCGTTTGACATGGACACCGGCGAGCCTGTCCCGGGCGGCGGAGCGCGAAAGCAGGGCAGCATCCGCGCGCTGGGCATCGAGGCCAACGTCCGCCACCGCTGGAAGGAGGCCTTTCTCTCGCCCAGCCTGGAGTTCGGCTACGTCTATGCCAGCGGCGACGACGACCCTTATGACAGAACCGTCAACACTTTCAATCCCCTCTTCCAGAACAATCACGAGAGGCTGGGCTACTCCGACATGTTCTTCGCGGAAAACATTCATGCCTTCAGCGTGATAGGACGGCTGCATCCGTTCAGCAAACTGGAGATCGGCACCGGCGTTCATTATTTCCTCGCCGCTGCCGACGAGGACCTGGGCGCTCCGAGAGCCTATGCGCCTCTGACGGGCAATCTGTCGCACGACGCCGCGTTTGAGTTCGACCTGTTCGTGAAATACCAGTACAGCAAACGGGTGAAGTTCATTATCAACTATTCCCGCGTTCAGCCCGGCAAACTGGTGACCGCCAACGAGCGCGCACTCACGGGCGAGGGCAGCCGCGACAGTATTGACCGCGCCTACTTCCATGTCCAGTTCGACTTCTGACCCGCTTTCTCACCACTGGAGAAATGCGGGCGGGGAAACTTGACACGGCGAAGATTTTTTCCGAAAATCTCGATAATTAATGAACCTTTTCAGCAGTTTACGGTTAGATATAGTAGCGGGTCAACGGTACGCACATGGGCCGCGTTCTTAAGCGCGGGTTCCAGAAGGGTTAATGTACGGCCTGGCGCGCGCAGGAAGAGGTTTTTATTTCTGAATCGTTGAATTTCTCACACCCCAGACGCAAAGGAGCGTGCGATGAAGCGAATTTTAGTGTTGGGCCTGGCGGCAGCGCTAATCTGCCTTGCCTTCCAGGACAGACCGGTTCAGGCGGATGAGTCCTCCTCCAAACTGTCAAGACAGCAGGAAGCCGTCATAAGGGAATACGAGGAATTTCTGGACAGCCTCAGACTATACGTGGAGCGCTGGAAGGACACCAACCCGCAGGCGGCCGAAAGGCTGAGGAAGGCAATCGAATTCGCAAAGAGCGCCGACATCAAGACCAAGATGAAGGCAATCACGAGGTTAATCGAGGAAACATCCTGGTTTGATGCCGGCGGCCTGACAACGGAGGTGGACGCCGACCTGGCCAAACTGGAGCAGATATTAATGGGCCAGAGCAAGCGCCTTATCGACCCGGACGTCGTCAAGCAACTCCTGAGCGACCTGCAGGGCGTACACAAGCAGATGGAAGCGGCGCTCAAGGGCACCGATGAGTTTACCAAACTCGAGGAAATCCTGCGCCACATGAAACAACTGGAGGACCTGTACGGCCGCCAACAGAAACTGCTGGAGCAGATGAAGGGCGTGAGCGCGCAGGAGGCGAGGGTCGGCGAGGCCGTCTCGAAACTCCAGGATGTTCTCCAGAGGCAGTTGGAACTGAACAAGGGCATCGGCTCCGCAAAGGGCGACATTTCCCCCGGCGCGGGCGGCAAGCCGGCTGCCGAGGAACTCGGGAAACTGCAAAGAGAGCAGGCCGCCGTCCAGAAGATGACAGATGAGTTGCAGAAGATGCTGGAGCAGATGCTGAACAGCGCTCCCTCGGAAGGCGGGTTCAAGGGCGACGCCGGCGGCACTCCGGCCGTCAAAGAGGCCGCCGGAAAGGTCGGCCAGGCGGGCGGCTCCCAGGGTCAGGCCTCCTCGCAACTGG
>JAUXGI010000008.1 GCA_030622295.1 Planctomycetota bacterium | reverse complement strand
GCTGGCTGCTGGGCAGCCGCAAGTTCGCCGAGAAAGTCTATCGGATACTTTCTTCCGACAGCATCAAGGTTCACCCCCTGCTTGAACAACTGCCGCTCGATGTCAACCTTGTTGCAATCTCCTCCGCCGTATGTCGTGCATACAACATGGATGAGGCGGTTCTAAAGTCACGTGCTTACCATGCCCGTGAGCCGCGGAACGCCTTTATTCTAATTGCGAAGAAGAAAGCGGGAAAATCACTTGCCGCAATAGCCGACTACTTGGGATATGCAACCGGAAGCACCATTTCCCACGCCATTTCAAGAGGCACCGGAAGGCTCAGGGCCGACAGTGCCTTCGGGGAACGCATCAATCAAATCGTCAAATCCCTAACCTGATTTCAACTTTAGGGTCTGACCCCAAAGTTGAAATTAGGCGTAACAGTCATCTTTTCCATTAGGGGCTTCTTTGAACATGGCGCGAGGCATGTTCAAATTACTGTTTGCCGTCATGGCGTTCTCATCTGGCGCGGCAGTGTCCTGGCTGCTGGTTCCTGCGCTGCTGGCGGGCGCGGGCTTTTCACAGCCGACGGCCGGTATGCTTTACGTGAGGACGCTTACCCTGGCCGTCGCCATCACGGCGTTGCTGCTCGTCTTTTCGGGAAGAAGAGCGCGGTACCTTCTTCCTGTCGGCGGGGCGTTCCTGGTCGGGCTGAACGCATGGGGACTCCGCCTGCCCCGCTGGGAGGACCTGAAGACCGGCGCCTTCCACTGGGAGGGGCTCGAGCAACTCCCCGGCAAGGTCGTTCCTCATGGCAACGCCTGGCTTACCGTCATATGCCTCGGCATCGGGCTGTGCCTGCTGTATGTGCTATACATCCGTCTCCGGCAGTTTCAGCACAAGCGCCTGCTGGAGTGCGCTTTTCTGATTGGTGTGACAATCTTCGGAGCCGTGATGTTTCAGGGCTTTGCGCAGATGTCGCCGCTTCCCCATGACCGGATTGTCGCGGACCAGTACGCCACATCTTTCTACACCGCCGCCAGAGAAATGGACACTCCTCGTGAATTCATGACGACTTTCGTCGACCGGCGCGATGAATACCCGTTGCACGCCGCCTCCAACATGCCCGGCAAGACGCTCATCTTTTACTTCTTCGTGCGTATCCTCGGGTTTGGACCGGGCCGGACGGCGCACGCAATACAGTTGCTGGCGGCACTCGCTGCAGTGCCGCTGTACTTCCTTATCCGCCAACTGATTGACAGGAAAATCGCCGCCGGTGCGGCCGTGCTCTATTTGTTCATACCGGGCCTCTCCATTAACCTGCCGCTGATGAATACGGTCACGCCTCTCTTTGTTTTCTTCGGGGCGCTGCTCGCGCTGTGGTGGATGAGGCCGGCCGGGGCATACGCGGCCCTGCTCAAAGGCATCGCCCTTGGCGCATACGTTATTCTTCTCATCCTCTACGAACCCGTGCCGTTGGTCCTGACGCTGTTGCTGCTCCCTTACCTGGTCAGACTCTGGCGGGAAAACCGGTCACGCTGGGGGGCGCTGGCGGGTGCGGCACTGGGAATGACGGCCCTCTTCCTCATCCTTTACTGGTATGTGGGAGGGCGCTATTCATTGGTCGGTCTGCTGCTGGACACGTACCGCAGAGGCATGGCCTTCAACGTTGAGTGGGGCGCGCGCCCTTACCTGCCGCATGTCCTGGGCAACCTGAGCGAGTTTGCAACGGGCTTGGGTCTTGCCGCCGCGGTGCTTGCAGTGGGGGCGGTCCTGAGGGGCGCTCGAGACGCCCTGGCAGGCCGCAAAGGAGTCCTGAGGGAGTTTCGCGCCGGCAAAGGACGCGGAGCGGTCTTCGCCGTAACCTTTGCGGCCACGGTTCTCGTGCTCGACCTGAGCGGCGTCAACCGTGGCGAAGTAACACGCCTGTGGATATTCCTCATGCCGTTCGCAATCGCCGCCGCCCTGTGGTTCGCACGGCGACTGAACAACAGATGGGCGGTTCCCATCCTCGGTGCGCTGCTCCTCACAGACAACTTCATCCTTCGCTTTTGCATCCCTCCCCCCGGCTTCTGACCGCTACTGTCACCTAAAGGGGTCTGACCCCTTTAGGTGACAGTAGGTTGACAACGATGATTCTGTTTGATACAACTCTTCACCTGATGTGCTCTATTGTCGGTGTAAGGTTCTTTCCCGCAAGGAGGTGAAAAAGATGCCCAGACCTCTCAGAGTCGAGTTCCCCGATGCATTGTATCACATAACCGCCAGGGGCGTGCAAAAGGCCCTCATAGTCGCCGACGACCACGACCGTGTCCGCTGGATGGAATATCTGAAGGAAGCGGTCCAGCGATTCATGCTTGAGTTGTACGCATTCGTATTGATGAACAATCACTATCACCTTTTCGTCGGCACACCACATGCAAACCTGGCCAAGGCGATGCAATACCTCAACGGCGCGTACGCCATGTACTTCAACGTGCGGCATGATAGAGGCGGCCACCTCTTCGAACGCAGATACCGCGGGATACTCGTCGAAAACCAGGGTCACTACACCGGAATAAGCCGCTACATACACCTCAACCCCGTCCGCGCCGGGCTCGTCGAACGTCCCGAAGAATATCCCTGGAGCACATACCCGGGCTATCACTGGGGCAGGATGCCGCTCTCCTGGGTCCACTACGAGCGCGTCCTTGCAGAATTCGGTCAGGGAAAGGATGCACGCAAACGCTATCGTGAGTTTGTCGCGGACGGCATAGGCATGAGGATTAAGCCGCCGTGGCTCGAGGCCGTCGGTGGCTGGCTGCTCGGCAGCAAAAAGTTCACAGTCGACATTTACGCCATGCTTGCATCAAATCGCAGCGACAGCCGGTGGAACTCCCGAGCCGCCCTTGACGAACCGCCGCTTGATGTCAGCCTCGACACAATATCCGACATAGTCTGCAAGTCCCATCAAGTCGACAAAGCCGCCCTAAACTCCGGCACCTACGCCGCGCGGGCGGCCCGGGGTGCCATCGCGCTGATTGCCAGGAGAAAAGCGGGCATATCAACAAAAGACATCGCCGCTCACCTGGGTTATGCCACGTCGAGCGCCGTGTCCCATGCGGTCTCAAGAGCCGGCGAGCGTCTGGACGGCGACGCGATCTTCAACAAACGCGTCTCTCAGATTGTGAGGTCTCTCCGCCTACTGTCACCTAAAGGGGTCTGACCCCTTTAGGTGACAGTAGCATCCTGTCGCGCACTTGCGCTTGCCGGTCGATAGGTTATAATCCCAATCCAGTGTTGAATGTTGAATGCCATCCCGGTTTTCATGTGTCTTCTGAGCCATGCTGCTTACAAGAGAAGATCTCGAAAGTCGCGAGGAACAATACCTCGCTCCGTACGCCGCGACGTCGTCGATGAGTGCGGGCCGCGAACACGACGAGCCGCCGCCGGAGTACCGCACCCATTACCAGCGCGACTGGAACCGCATCGCACATTCGCCCATTTACCGCAGGCTGAAGTTCAAGACCCAGGTTTTCCCTTTCGGCCAGGGCGATGACGCCAGCCGCGACCGACTGACGCACACCCTGGAGACGGTGCAGATAGCCACTTCCATCGCCCGCTCACTCGGCCTCAATGAAGACCTGGCACGCGCCATAGCAATGGCCCACGACATCGGCCACCCCCCCTTTGGACACGCCGGGGAGGAGGTGCTTAACAAACTGGCGGCAGGCTTTGACCACAATGAGCACGGCCTGAAGATATTGAGGAGACTCGAGAAGCGTTACCCGGACTTCGACGGCCTGAACCTCACGCTTGAAGTCCTTGAAGGCATCGAGAAACATGAAACGGTTTATGACCATCCCATGCCGGATAAGGAGTTCTTCCCAGGTCTCCAGCCTACTCTGGAAGCACAGGTTGTTTGTGCCGCGGACATCATCGCCTTTCACGCGCACGACCTGGAGGACGCACTGCGCCTGGGCATTCTGACAATCGAGCAGATGAACAAAGCCGGCCTGGTACTGTGGGGGGCCGTTTCGGATCGTGTGGCGGGCCTGCCGCCGCGCATACAGACGGTTCAGCGCACGCGCGCGCTAATCGACCTGCTCGTGCGCGATGTCTTTACACAGACCGAAGAGCGTCTCACTAAGCATTCCATCAAATCGCTGGAGGACGTGCGCAGCGCTCCCCGATTCATTATCGCCTTCTCGAAACCCGTCAGCGCACACACCGGCGCGCTCGGCTCGTTTCTGATGGAGAATTTCTACAAGAACTACAAGATAGTCCGCATGATAAACAAGGGCGAGGCAATCATTGAGAAACTGTACGGCGAGTACCGCCGTCGGCCGGAAATCCTCCCCGCTCCCATCGCCGCCGAGGTCCGAATGCAGCAAACAGGCCCTGCCGGCGGGAGCCGCGCCGTCGCCGACTATATCGCTGGCATGACCGACCGCTACGCCATTGAAGAATACCACAAAATTTTTGAAATCGAGTACAAGATATAGCCTGCCCCTCCGGCGAAATCATGTTGACAGAACATCGCCCCAGAGGTATATGACATTTTTCAACAGGGAGCGCCGCATTCCGGTTTGCCGGAAAAACCAGGCGGGATTGACCACGACGGAATTTCAGGGAGGACACCATGGCTATCAGTAAAGTGCGGATAGAGGAAGGCTGCACGGCCTGCGGCCTGTGCGAGGAAACTTGCCCCGAAGTCTTCAAGGTAAACGACGTTTCCATTGTCATAGAGGGTGTCGACTTCAACCAGTACGAGGACAAGATCAAGGAGGCGGCCGAAGACTGCCCGGTGGAGGTAATCAAGTACGAGTAGCAATCTGCCTGAAACACAAAGGGAGGCATCCCGATTCGGGATGTCTCCCTTTTCGCGATACGCTCGGGGAGTCAGACCCTCTCCCGCCCCGCCTTGCGGGGTCTTATACTTTCGGTTTGCATGACCTCGGAAATAATGTCCGAGAAGAGAGGGCGCGAAAGGAAAAGACCCCGCAAGGCGGGGCTCCTCAGCGTCTGACCCCCTCGCTAAAGCCCGCGCATCGGGCCTGACCAGGAATTCTTGCATGCCCGGCACGGGACGAGATTGCTTGAAAATGGAATGGAACTGTGATAACATGCCACACTTTTGACGGAATACGGGGCGGAAAACCGGAGGATTCCCCATGGCGAAGTATCAGACAAAGGACATCAGGAATATCGTGCTGTTGGGTCATGGCGGCTGCGGCAAGACGACACTGGCCGAGGCGATGCTGTTCAAGACAGGCGCGATTAACAAGATGGGGAGCATTGATGAAGGCAATACCGTAAGCGACTTCGCACCGGACGAAAAAGAACGCAAGATTTCTATCAACGATTCGAACCTGCGCTGTGCTCATGACGGCGCACATATAAACATCATCGACGCTCCGGGCTATCCGGACTTCACGGGCATGGCGATATCGGGCATGGCGGCGGCGGAGACGGCGATTATCGTAGTGAACGCCAATGCAGGTCTGGAACTGAACACCCGCAAGATGTGGGACCTGGCGGAGAAGCACGACCTGGGGCGCGTAATAGTCATCAACCGCATGGACGGCGAGAATATCGATTTTGATAAACTCCTTGCGGAGATTCGGGAGGCCTTCGGCAAGGGGTGTGTGCCGTTCAATTTGCCGGTGGGCGCAGGCCACGAGTTTAAGGGTGTGGAGAACGTGCTGAGTCCTTCCGGCGGCCCGCGGCCGACCCTGGGGGGCAGCGTGGAGGATGCACACCAGCAACTCATTGAAAGCATCGTGGAATCCGACGAAGCGCTTATGGAGAAGTACCTGGAAGAGGGCGGCGTGTCGGAAGAGGAGGTGGCCACGATTTTCGCCAGGGCGATTGCGCGTCGAGATGTCACGCCGATTCTGTGCACTGTGGCGGCCGGCGCCGCCGGGGTGGAAGAGCTCCTCGACTTTGTGGCGCGGTTTTGTCCCTCGCGTCTGGAAGGGACAACGCGCGTGAGCGTGGACGCCGAAGGAAACGAAACGCCCGTCGACCTTGCGTCGGAAAAGTTTTGCGCGCAGGTCTTCAAGGTCAACATCGACCCGTTTGTGGGGAAACTGTGTTTCTTCAGGGTCCTGTCCGGCTCGCTGAAGTCGGAGACGTCCATCTATAATCCGCGTGTCGGCAAGAGCGAGCGCACGGGCCATCTGCTGGCCGTTCAGGGCAAGGAGACCGAGAATGTGCAGGAGATTATCACCGGGGATATAGCCGCAATAGCCAAAGTTGAGACCATACAGGTCAATGACACTCTGTGCGGGGAGGAACCGGGCCTGAACGTGAAGGCGATAGAATTTCCCAGGCCGATGGTGTCGCTGGCGGTGGAGCCGAAGAGCCGCAAGGACGAGCAGAAGATAAGTTCGTCGTTGCAGAAACTTGCGGACGAGGATCCGACATTTCAGGTGGAGCGTGACCGTCAGACGAAGGAGTTGGTCATCCGGGGCTTGAGCCAGTTTCATCTGGACGTAATGATAGCCCGTCTGCAGAGCCGTTTCGAGGTGGGGATAACTGCAAAAGAGCCGAAGATCCCGTATCTGGAGACAGTCACGGCCAAGGGGGAAGGCCACTACAGGCATAAGAAGCAGACCGGCGGCCGCGGCCAGTTCGGCGAGTGCTACATGCGCCTGGAGCCGCTGGAGCGCGGCGCGGGATTTGAGTTCAACAATTCGGTGTTCGGCGGGGCGATTCCGTCGAACTTCATGCCCGCCATTGAGAAGGGCGTACGTGAACGGCTTGAGAAGGGCGTCCTGGCGGGATATCCCGTGGCGGACGTAAAAGCGGATGTTTATGACGGTTCCTACCACTCGGTGGACTCCGACGAGCAATCCTTCAAGATCGCCGGGGCGAGGGCCTTTCAGGATGGCTTCCTGAATTCCAAGCCGGTACTGCTTGAGCCGATAGTCAATATCGAGGTCACGGTCCCCGGCAAGTTTATGGGCGACATCACCGGCGACCTCAGCGGGCGACGCGGGCGCATCGCCGGTATGGATTCCATGGGAAACCTTCAAGTTATCAAGGCTCAGGTGCCGATGAAGGAGATAGGAAGATACTCCACGGAATTGCGCAGCATGACCGGCGGAGAGGGTTCGTACACTATTGAGTTCTCTCATTACGACGTGGTACCGGCCCGTCTCGCCGAAGAAATCATCGCGCGTTCCAAGAAGGCGAGTGAAGAGGAATAGACCCGCAGCCCGGTAATCCATTCAATCGACCATGCCACTCCGTCCCGGCGGGGACGGTCAAATCGTACCTTCACCACACTCGCACTGTGCAAAAGCAACAGTGCGCTAGTACGCTCGCCGGCAGTCATCTGCCCGGCGCCCAGCCGGAGAAAACACGAATGATTACGATGGAAGACTTGTTGCAGCAACTGGTTGACAGGGCCGGGTCCGACCTGCATATCACCGCCGGCTCGCCGCCGAAGGCCCGAGTCGACGGGACCCTTATCGACATGACGGAAGAGAGACTGACCCCGAAGGACACACAGCGCCTGATGTACAGCATCCTGGACAGCGACCAGATCGCGAAGTACGAGAAGGAACTGGAACTCGACCTTTCCTTCGGGATACAGGATCTGGGGCGCTTCAGGACAAATGTCTTCAGACAGCGAGGCGCCGTCGGAGGGGTACTCAGGATGATACCCTACGACATAAGGGGGTTCGAGGAACTGGGTCTGCCGACGCAGTTGTGCCAGTGGCTTTGCAACATGCCGAAGGGCCTGGTACTGGTCACCGGAGCGACCGGCAGCGGCAAGTCCTCCACCCTGGCGGCGATGCTCGACTACATCAACAACACCCGAACCGCACACATCATAACTATTGAGGACCCGATAGAATTCATCCATCGCAACAAGCGGTGCCTGCTGAACCAGCGCGAGGTCGGCAGCGACACGCACGGATTCAAGGAGTCCTTGCGGACGATCCTCCGTCAGGATCCGGACATCGTGCTCATCGGCGAGATGCGCGACCAGGAGACCATCGAGGCGGCGCTTACTATCTCCGAAACGGGACACCTGACATTCGCCACCCTGCACACCAGTGACTCCGTTCAAACGATAAACCGCATAATAGACGTCTTCCCGGCGTATCAGCAGCAGCAGGTTCGCACGATGCTCTCGTTTACTCTGCAGGCGGTTTTCGGCCAGCAACTGATACCGCAGGCCGACGGGACCGGCCGCGCGCTGGTCTGTGAAATACTCGTAGCCAACTCCGCCGTGCGCGCGCTGATACGCGACGACAAGGCACACCAGATATACTCCATCATCCAGACCGGCGGAAAGTTCGGCATGCACACAATGAACCAGTCTCTTTATGAAGCGGTGGTGCGCGGAACCATAACACGAGAGGAGGCGTTTACCCGAACGACCGCCCCCGACGACCTGGCAAGAACCTTCGAAAAGGGAGGGATGGCCGTCTCCGCTCAAGGCACAAGGAGAACCATGCGATGAGGGTAACACGAAGGATGGAAGAAACGACCATGGAGTTGCTGCTTCACGAAGGCCTGCTGGACAAGAACGGGGCAAAGCAGGCAACGGCACGGGCACAAGACCTGAGCGAGACCCCTCCTGAGGCCGCAATCAATCTGGGTCTCGTATCCGAGAAAGACGTGGCCGGGGCTCTCTGCCGCCACCTTTCCCTGCCGTACCTCGATGCAACCAGGTACTTCGTGAAGCGTGAAGTCTTTGAGAGCCTGCCGCTGGACTTATGCGAGACCCACCACTTCGTCCCAATGGACAAGATCGGCGACCTGCTAATCATCGCAATCGCCGAAGTGCTGCCTCGGCGCGTGATTGAAGAAATCGAAACCGCCAGCGGCCTGAAATCGAGGCTGTACGTCTCCACGCTCGGTTCGGTGACAATGGCCATACGTTCACTCAAGGAACAGTTACAACTAAACAAGCAAAAGGCGTAGAATGGCGAAGTTCGACAAGCGGCTCAAGAAACTGATGGAAAAACACGGGCTTCTCGACGAAGAGACCGCAGCCGGACTGCTCAAACGATGCGCGGAGGAGAAAAAACCCCTCAGCGAAATCGTTATCGCCGAGAGCAAAGTGGACGAGAAGGCGCTCCTTAGCGCTATCGCCGCGGAGACCAACCTTTCACCCATAGACCTGGAGAGCTACACTCCGGACGACGACGTCCTGGCGGCTTTCCCCCAGGACCTGGCCAGGGCGAACGACGTTGTGCCCATCTCAAAGTTGGGAAACACCCTGACGCTGGCCGTCGCAAACCCGTTCGACGTGCTGAAACTGGACGACCTGCGCATTATGACCGGCTGCGACCTGCAACTCGCCGTCAGCACGACCTACCGCATACGCCGCGCCATTCCCGCCGCCTACAATCCCAACGAACAGGCGATGGAGGAAATCTTCGAGGGCATGGCGCAACCCTCGGTCGAAGTGGCCAAGGCCGAAGAGGATGATGAAGAAATCAACCTGGCCGAACTGACCGACTCGGATGAAGAGTCGCCGGTCATAAAAATCGTGAACCTCGTCATCGCGCAGGCAATACACGACAGGGTCAGCGACATTCACATCGAGCCGATGGAGAAAAAACTGCGGGTACGATACCGCCAGGACGGCCTGTTGCGCGAGGCCATCAGCCCCCCGCGCCAGATGGCCGGCGCTATTACCTCGCGCATCAAGGTGCTGGCCGGTCTCGACATAGCCGAGCGGCGCAAGCCGCAGGACGGAAAGTTCCGATTGAAGGTGGAAGGACGCGCGGTGGACTTCCGCGTGTCCGTGCTGCCCACGATTCACGGCGAGAAGGTCGTCCTTCGCGTGCTCGACACGTCAAACCTTGCCCTGAGCCTGGACAGTCTCGGCTTCGAGGAAAAGTCCCTCAACGACCTCCGGAACGCCCTCGCGGCACCGTTCGGAATGATCCTCGTCACCGGCCCCACCGGCAGCGGCAAGAGCACCACGCTCTACTCTTCCCTCAAGGAAGTAATGAGAATTCAGGACAACATAGTCACCGTAGAGGACCCCGTTGAGTACGAACTGTCGGGAATAATACAGGTGCCGGTGAGCATCAAGCGCGGCCTTACATTTGCCGCCGCCTTGCGCTCGATATTGCGTCAGGACCCGGACATAATCATGGTCGGTGAAATCCGAGACACCGAAACGGTCGATATCGCCGTGAAGGCGGCGCTCACAGGTCACCTGGTCCTGAGCACCCTCCACACCAACGACGCGCCCAGCGCCGTGACCAGACTGGTGGACATGGGCGTGGATCCGTTCCTGGTGGCATCGAGCACCCTCCTTGTCAGCGCCCAGAGACTCGCGCGAAGACTGTGTCCGCTTTGCAGGGAGGAAGTAGAGATTCCCGAGGAAAGGCTGCTTTCCATAGGCGTGAAGCCGGAAGAGATAAAGGACGCCAGGATTTACAGGGCACGCGGCTGCAACCGTTGCGTGGAAGGCTACCGCGGCCGCTTTGCTCTGCTGGAAACCCTATTCATGGATGACAACATCAAAAAACTGATCATCAACGGTGCCAATCAAATTGAAATCAAAGAACATGCCCTGAGCCTGGGCATGGTAAGTCTGCGGCGCTGCGGACTGCTAAACGTGCTGAGAGGCAACACCTCCATCGAAGAAGTCCTCCGCGTCACCATGGCCGACTAAACCGCACCATATCAATAAGCGCATTCATCGGTCGGCCGCCGCTCCCGTTCAGGGACATGAGACATGCGGTCCCGCGGCTCTGCCTTCACCTCCGCCGTTGCACGCTGGTACTGCGCCAGGCTCAGCCTGTGATACACAGACGCCAGCGCGACAAAACTCAGCGGCAGGGTCACGCAAAGCCCCACCGCCAACAGCAAGGCCCCGACAACGTTGGCAAGATATGCAAGAATCAGGATAGCCAATATCCTCCACTTCTCCTGCCACGCCATCCGCCAACTGGATACCATCGACGCCCACGGCCCCATTCCCCTGTCGACAATGAAGAAATAGGTGAGGGAATAGCCGACCATCACCGTAATCGAGACCGCAAGCGCAGCGACCGTGCCGATGACGCCGAAAATGGCGACAGGACTCGGCCACATTCTGAACCAGGGTCGGCTGAATGCTGACGACAGGATTATCGTCGGAACAAAAGCCAGGCCCGGCAGGGCGTGTATGAGAAGAAAGGCGCCCAGTGAACTGCCGTACACTTTGAATCCCCTGAACAACTCCCACGGGCGGGCCGTCTGGCCGCGAAGTTTCTTCAGGCAGAAATAATGCATCCCTGCGAAAAAAGGCGGCGCAAGAAACGCAAATATCCCCCAGCCAATAAAGTAAGGCAGCCACACCAGCCCCCAGACAAGGGGCAGGTATATGAAAGAAGCCGCGACGAAATGGCCGGCGCTGTCCTTAATCACTCCCCATGCCTCCTTGATGCAGCCCGACACGGAAACCTCAAGAGATGAAGGCACATAGTGAGGCCGCGGCTCATTCTCCGGCGACCCCGGGACGGGCGCAGGTGCATGAGGATAAGGGGGAGAATACCCGGGCGGAGCGTATGGAGGCAGATACAGCGGGGATGGCGGATAAGGCCCCGCATAAGGAGGCGTCCCGGGCGGAGCATGGGACGGCGCTATCATGCCCGCCGCCGCCGCAGACGGTACGTGAGGAACCGCAGCGCCTGACACCGGCGCTCCATAAGGGTCGCCGCTTGCCGGTGACGAAGCGCCCGCCTCTCCAGTGGAACCGGCTGCCCGGTCGGCATCACCCGGAATCGGGGCCTTTGCGGGAATAATCACCAGGCTGCCGCAACCCGGACATCTACCCTTCTTCCCCGCCAGGGTCTCCGGCACGGAGAATTCCTTGCCGCACTCACATTTGAAGCGAATTGAACCCATTGGATACCAGGTCCCTCGTGGAAGACGTCAGGAAAGCCCGGACATGATAAGGCCTGTACGCGATGCGTGTCAATCCAAAAGCAAGAAGGGGATGCTTGCAAAACCTTACTGCCGGTCTATAATCGCCGTCATGGAAACAACAGAGAAGATAAGCCTGAATACCGACAAATCTCCATTCTGTCTCGATGAGACAAGGGAGATACGCGAGCATATCTGCAATGACCTTACAGTTGTCGTTTCGGGCATTCTTGAAACAGTCCGGCCGTTCTGCCCGGCGACTGCAATCGCCCTGATAGGGGGTTTCGGGCGCGGAGAAGGCGGCGTGATAACACGCGAGGGGAAGCCGCGTCCGGTGAATGATTACGACCTCCTTGTAGTCGTGCCGCGCCGCTCGGTCTTCATAAGGCGCAGGATACGACGCGCCCTGGCGGCTCTCTCCGCTCAACTGGAGACGCAACTCGGCGTGGCGGTGGACCTGGACATGCGCGACCCCGCCGACCTGGCCGCCGTGCCTAATATCATTGCCTGGTACGAGGTACAGGTCGGCAACAAAATCATCTGGGGAGACCGGGACGCGCTCGAACCCATGCCGTCAATGAATCCCCGGGGGATACCCCTTTGGGACGGAACGCTCCTGCTGTTTAACCGGGCCGGCGGCCTGCTGATTGCCCGACGCATGCTCCTGCAAAACCAGATAGAAAGCCCAAACGACCGGGTTTACCTCGTCATTCAACTGTCCAAGTCCGCCCTTGCGCTGGGGGACTGCCTGCTGATACGCGAGGGGAAATACTGCGCGTCCTACGTGGAACGCGCCAAGCGCGCTGATTCTCTCAACGTGAGCGACCTGCCGGACGGCAAGGACATAATCAAGCAGTACAAAGCAGCCCTGGCGCAGAAAGTCAGGCCGGATTTCGCGCCCTTGATAGAGAAGGATTTGCGAGGCTGGTTCGAGGAGACGGTTGCAAGACATGCCGCCTTCTTTAAGTGGTGGGAGGAGCAACACTGGGGGCGGGGTTTCGCCACGTGGCGGGAATACGCCGAGGCCGTGCCGTTGAAACTGGGCGAGAGAGGAAGCAGGCTGAAGAACTGTGCCGCCAACATTCTGCGTCTCGGCGCCGCGCCGGAACCCAGGCGCTACATGCTGCCGTTGCGGGAGAGGCTGATTGACGCCATGCCGCTGCTGCTCTTCGAGCCGACTCCGGATAACTTGGCCCGTGCCGCGAGAATCCTGCGCATCCCGGCCAACACAACCGACCAGACCAGATTGCAGGTCGAACTCATCAACCGCTACGTCTCCCTCTGGCATTGAGAGCATATCCCAGAAGACTGCGACCGGGGGGCATCCGCCTCAGGCGGGGCGGCGAGGGGGGGGCACAGGTCGGCCGGG
>JAUXGI010000173.1 GCA_030622295.1 Planctomycetota bacterium | reverse complement strand
GTCTGCTTGCGGGCACTATCTCGGAGGTATACGTCCAAACGACGAACGACGTGGATGTCGGTGAGGCTTTTGCCATATTCCTTAATGCCGGCGTTTCCGTCGATGAGACCATCTCCGGAGTCGTCGTCCCCGAACCGCCGCCCCTGATTCCTGAGCCGACCACGATAGGGATGATACTGGCTGGCGCGGTGGGTATGACCGGGATTGTCTGGAAACGGTTGCGGTAGCAAAACAACCTGCAACCAACATGCACTTACAGCGGATCCAGGGGGAACAAACTATGGATTTGAGAGTGGAACAAAAGGCGGTTATGCCCTTATTGTCCGTGTTTTTCCTACTGGCCACCTTTACTGTGGCCGTGGCCGCGCCGGTTACCCCGATTTATGAGGTAACGGGTTTCGATAACTTCGGGCCGGTAGTGGCCGAACTCGAAACCCATTTTGGCGGCCCCTTCCCCTTCCTTGAAGGGACTATCATCAGCAATGTGTATTGTGCCGACGAGGCCTTTGACTTGGTCCAGGACGGGCATACCGCCCATATCGAAGTCGGCTACCTTACCTTTGTCTACAACATTCACACTATTGCTTACGGAGACATTGACTTTTTCCAGGTCAACTTGCCTCCGGAATTCTCCGAGGAACCGATAATTGCCGTGGGGTGGAACAGTGCCGTGTCGGACGCCGACCTGCTCGAGGTCAACACGGAGGAGGACGTATACTACCAGATTGAATTCGGCAACAGAATCAGCAGTGAGCCGGGTGCATTCAACCTGGATCCTGGAGAAACGATAGAGGTGTTTATCACGTTCCAGGATGTGGAATATGCCCAGACTACCGCACAAGTGTGGGGGGGCGGCATCCCTCCGAGCAATATTGCCGTGCTCGGTGCGGAAATACCCGAACCGGCCAGCATTGTGATGGCGCTGGGCGCCCTGCTCGGCTTCGGCGGCGTAATTGCCCGCAAACGTGAGAAGCGATAACGTCAACACGGTGGAGAATTCAGACACGACAGCAAGAGTGGAGGGCGAGGTATGTAGAAACTCTGCCGCTTGCGAGAGCAGGGGGAATGGTGTGGTCGCGCAAACAGCATAAGGGCTAGCCGGTGAGGTGGTAGCAGTCTGTACTGTAAATTCACCGCATCACTTTCTCGGAAGGACTTTTATGCACAAGGCAACACCGATCGCACGCGTAACACTCGTATTCGCATTTGTGGCGGCAATCCTGATGTGGGCCACACTTCCACAAACGGCCGAAGGGTTTGCCGTGCTGGGCCATTACGACAAAGTGAACGCCCGGCGATGGTCAGACAACATCGAGCCGTTTCTGGAAGGCGGCCTGACCTACAGTTTTGACGCAGACTTCTTCGGCGGCGACCCCCAGTATCAGACTGCCGTCGAAAACGCCCTCCAGACCTGGGCGAACGTCGGAACAGAGATATATTTCGACAGGGCGCCTTATGACGCGGTGGCCACTGATGACGACCTCCTTGCCACCCTCCCCCAAAATGACTTTGGCATGCCCCTCGGCTTCGAAGGTCCCGACTGGCTCGGCGCCAACATCGAGTTCTTCTCACGCCCCAGTTCCTTCGAATATACACTATGGGGCCAGACCAGGACCATGGGCGGAAAACTCGCCTTTGCCGAGGTCATTACGTCAGGCGGGGAAATACTCAGCGCTGACATTTACTTCAACCAGGACCACAGTCCAGACCTGGAAAGCGTCGCCCTCCATGAGATAGGCCATGCCCTCGGACTCGACCACCCCGAACAGGCGCTTATCTATGATGAATATGAAGAAGAATGGGTATGGCGAAATTACAACCCGGTGACCTATGAGGTGGAGCCTTATGTCGATGGGGGGCCGGGCACAATAATGTGGCACGCATACCAGGGCGTCCGCAGAGAATTACAGCAGGAAGATACCGGCGGCCTCCAGTTCCTTTATGAGGACCTGGAAGTCCCTCCTTGCAAGTCAGGCGCCACAATACACGCATACACTATGACCGGCGGCGTATTCGACTATGTGCAACTATACAACGACGCGGGCAACTTCAACCTCTCCGACGAGAGCAGCCCGCACTACGAACTCGGCCTGGCCCTTCTTGAAGACGGCCTGGAGGAAATAAACGACCCTGGTACCGGATATCTTCTTCTCGAACAGCAAGATGTGCCGATATGCGCCTGTTACACGGCAGCATTTGAGACGAGCACAATGATAGAGTTCGATATTGCGCTGCTCAGCGGCCCCGCCGTCGACCCTGATGCTTATGTCGCCTTCATCATCGAGGACACCGAGTTTTTTCGCATCTACTTTAGCGACCTGCCCGAGGGCATGGAATTCACCGCATTCGGCCCCGCAGAAGACTACCAACTGCGCACGGACTACTACCATGTGACCATCTGCTTCGACGACATCCCGCCCGAACTCATCGGCACCTGGTTCAACGCGTACTTCGGGCTGGCCTCAGACGACGGAGGGGGGGCTCCTCCTTTACTGGCAAACGGGGCGACTATCCCGGAACCGTCAACCCTGGCGGCCATCCTCGTTTCAAGCATCCTCCTCGCGGTCGGAAGAAGGCTTAAGTGCTTCAAATATCACGCTTGAAGCGCCGCCCGCTCCGCGTCAGTCCGCATTTCTCACAAGGATATTCTGTCGTCTGCGCACAAAGGCGCGATTGATATGCTACAGCAGCCAAGCGTTCACTGACGTCGAGCAGGCATCCTGTCACACAATTGCGGTGTAGGGGACGGACTTTAGTCCGTCCCGAAACGGCCTCCCTCGCAGACTCGGGATAAATTCAGGCCGTTCCCTACATTGCGCTTGTGAGAAATGCAGCCTCAGCGGAGGGAGCGAATACGGCGGATGCGGTCCTGAATGGGGGGATGAGTACTGAACATCGATTTGGCGCGCTTCTCAAAGGCCTTGATGGGATTGACTATATAGAGGTGCTGTGTTGCGCGGTTGGCCGCCTCAAGGACTTCTTTGTCGGAACTTATTTTCTCAAGAGCCCGCGCCAGACCCTCCGGGTGGCGCGTCAGCCGCACGGCCGTTGCATCCGCCAGGTACTCACGCTGGCGCGACACGGCCAGTTGCAGAATCTTCGCGAATATCGGGGCCAGGATGGCCAGGAGCAGGCCCGCAATCATGAGGATGGCCTCCGCCCCGCCTCCCCGGCGGCTGCTGCGCCGCCTGCGCCCGCCCCCCAACAACATGGAATACAGGAACGCATCGCACAGCAGCGCCACCAGGCCCACCATCACGCCCATCATCATCGCAAACAGGATGTCGCGGTTGCCGATGTGCGACATTTCGTGCGCTATCACTCCCTGCAGTTCATCACGCTTGAGTTTCTGCAGCAGACCCGTCGTCACCGCGACCGCGGCGTGCTTTTCATCCCGTCCTGTTGCAAAGGCGTTCGGCGCGGTATCGTCGATTACGTACACCTTCGGCATCGGCAGCCCCGCCGCGATGGACATCTCCTCGACCACGTTGAACAGTTGCGGCGCATCCGCCTTCCGTATCTGCCCGGCCCGGCTGGCGAACAGAAGCGCCTTGTCGCCGCTGTAATATGCACTCAGCGTCAGCGCGACTCCCAGAACACCTCCGACGGCCAGCCCTATCCACGGCGAGCCCCAGTACCATCCGAACACCCACCCCACCGCAAATATCAGCACGGCAAATACAACGATAAGCAGCCAGGTGTTCCGCCTGTTCCGCGCAATTGCGTCGAAAATGCCTTCCATGACACCAGAGACCGAAGACTGAAGACTGAAGACTGAAGACTGAAAATGAAGCAGGCACGCAGGAAAGGGGCGGAAGGTTTCAAGTTTCAGGTTTCAGGTTTTCCGCCTCAGGCGGGCGGGCCTTGCCCGCTCTTTTCGCGAGGGGGTCAGACGCTGAGGAGGAGGGCCGTCCGCCTGGGGCGGATCGGCCCGACGGGAAGGGTCTGACTCCCCGTCCAGCATAGCAACCAGAGCCACCTACCCACATTTCTGACGTGCACCCCCGGCGGGCTCCGGGCCGAGATTTTTCTGGACTTCGACCCGGGAAGACATATAATGCTTTAATACAATGATTTCCCTTTTCTCAACCACGGATTTCATGGCAGGCCTTGTACGATAGAACGCAGAAGGCGGCCTTCGGCCGCTCTTGTACTTTTCGTCCTGCG
>JAUXGI010000046.1 GCA_030622295.1 Planctomycetota bacterium | reverse complement strand
TGCTTCATTGTTCATCGCGCCTTTCAGTGAGGCATGTAAGGATTTTCGGCCTTGCCGACGGGGGCAAGGCCGGCATTTGCGCGAAATGGTGCAAATGTGCCATGCAGCGGCAGTCGGAAGAGCCGAAGCGCGGCACGACCACTTCTGCCCCGCGCAGTGAGGCCACGCGTCGGTTCAGTGCGCATTCGTCGCCGGTGGGATACGTTTTTACGCCGATGATTTCCGCCCTGCGGCGAAGGTAGTCTATATGCCATCGCAGGCTTTTTTTCGCCCTGAGATGCCTCGCGATGCGTTTGCTCAGCCCTTTGCGAGCGCTGCCGACATAGACGTAGTATCCAGCCGGAAACCGCTTCCTCCCGAGCCGGCCGACGGCTATTCTTGCAGGCCGGGCGAGTCTCAACACAAGGCAGTACAGGCCGCTGTCCATCTTCTTCGTGTCATGCTTCGCGTCCCGCATCGCGGGATTATAGCAAAGGGCCGCGGCTTATGAAACAGTCTGGTGACAGGGGGAAGCATGTGCGAATTCTTGGTAGAACCGAGGGGTCGAGGCCTGACGGGAAATCTGCCTCAGGCGGATGACCCCGGACCCCCGCTCCGGGTGGGAGCGCGGGCCGGTCGGACTCAAGCCCGCGCGCTATTTCTTCTTGCCGAGGAAGAAGTTCGCCGCCTGACGAACGTCGTCGGGGTGCGCGGCCAGGAACACTCTGTCGCCGGAGTTGAGGACTACATTGCCGCGGGGTATGACGAACTGTTCGGGTTCGCCCTGCAGGATGCCTGTAATGACGCATTTTTCCGGGAAGGCGGCGCTCTGTGCGACCTGTGCGATTGTCTTGCCGTTTGCCGGGGAGTGGTCCGGGATTTTGGCCAGGACAACCGCGGCCCGCCCGCCCGCGAGCATGGCCACCTGCTTTATCTCCGGCTGTTCTATCTCCAGCAGCAGTCTATTTGCGGACAGCGCCACCACGTTGATGATGCTTTCCACCCCGACGGCCTTGTATGCGGGTTCATATTTGGCGTTGCGCATACGGGCGAAGACGCGCGGGACGCCGAAGTTCTTCGCAAGCACGGCGATTGAGAGATTATCGGCGTCGGTGCGCGTCAGTGCCACGGCCACATCGGCTTTGTGTATGCCCGCATCCTCCAGTATGTCTATATTGGTGGCATTGCCGTTGATGCTGACCGCGCCGAGCTTTGCGTAGATGTACTCACAGACACTGCGTTCCTTGTCAATCACGACTACGTCGTGCCTGGCCTCGACCAGGGACCGCGCCAGGTTCCTGCCTACCAGGCCGCCTCCCGCGATTACGATGTACATGATATCAGCCTCCAGTAGCCAGTAGCAGGTAGCAAGTAGCAAGTAGCAAGTAGCAGGCAGCAGGCAATCCGCCCCAGGGTCTCCCCCGAGTCATGCGGACTATTTCCCGACTGCTATTTCCATGCCCTGCGGCTGAAGAGCAGCAGAACGGGCAGAATTTCCAGACGCCCGGCCAGCATACCAAATATGTAGACGATTTTCACGACAGGATGCAACGTTATCATGTCATCGACCGAGATATAACACGGGCCGATATTGCCCAGCGCGCTGAACATTCCGCTGAATGCCTCGTAGGGACCGATGGCCGTGTTTGCTCCCGCAAAGAGCGCCGTTGCTATGCCGCCGGCGGCCAGCAGAAACATCCACGCGAAAAACAGCGCCGCGACCCGACGCACTTCCTCTTCGGGTACTATCTCCCTGTCCACGGCCACCGGCGCTACCACGGAAGAAGGACACGCGATACGGATGAGTTGCCGTTTGACCATTTTGAACAATATGCCTATCCGCAAAATCTTCAACCCGCCGCTGGTGGAGCCCACACAGCTGCCTATGACCATTAACAGCAGGAAAATCTGCCGCGCGGCAACCCCGAAGTAAGTCTTGTTGCCGATATTCTCGGTGCTGAAACCCGCGGAAGTAAGGATGGCAAGCGTCTGGAACAGGGACGTGCGGAATGTCGCCTCAATGTCTCCGTCTCCCGTCCGCAAGAGGTGTTCGCCGCCTATAATCAGCACCACGCCAAGCAGTATGAGCCAGAAGAGCCGCGTCTCGAAGTTGCCCCAGAGCGCGCCGAGCCTGCCGCGAATGACCTGGAAGTGTACGAGGAAGCTCACGCCCCCCAACGCCATGCCGAGAATAATCGTGTACTCGATGAGTCTATAATGCGCAAAGCCTTCGCTTTCATAAAAGCCGATGGACTTGTCATGTGTCGAGTAGCCTCCCGTGGAGAGAGTGGTAAGTGAATGTGTGACCGCGTCGAAAACCCCTACGCCTTCGAGCATGAGCAGACACGCGATGACCAGCGTGAACAGCGCGTAGATGAACCAGATTATGCGGAGTGTGTGGAACATCCCCGGAGCGGGGCGTTGGGAGAATATCTTGTGGCTCTCGGCGCCGACCAGGACGTGCGCTGCGCCGCCCTGAAAGGCCAGTACCAGGAAGAAGGAAAGTATCCCCAGGCCGCCCATCCACTGCGTGAGCGCGCGCCAGAAGAGGATGCTGCGAGGCATGTCGTCCAGCCCGGTGAACATCGTTATGCCCGTGGTGGTGAACCCGCTGACCGATTCGAAACAGGCGTTCAGATAATCGGTGCCCTGCAGGATGCAAAAGGGCAGAGCGCCGACGGCGGATATCACTACCCAGCCCAGGGCGCACACGAGCACGGCCTCGCGCCCGCGGAGTTCTCGAGTGGGCAGAAACCTCATGCTGAGGAGGCCCAGAACGGTCGCTCCCAAACCGGGAACCGCATAGGCGGCAAGGTGCCTGAGGTCGACCGGCTCCGCCTTCACAAGCAGCACAATAATGATGGGACTGAGACTTACCGGCCCGAAAATAAACAGCAGGCGACCCAGGTACCCGAACACAGGCACGAGATGTTCGAAACGACCACGCATGAGATATCTCGGGTCCAGAAATCAACCGGGAAATGAAAGGTCTGCCACATGGATATCGCGGGCAGTTTTATCAAATGCGCTCGAATGCGTGAAGCGAAATCCGGACAAAATCCGTTGACAGGAGCAATTTACGTGATAAACTGTTCCGAAAACAGAAGGGGCAAAGGGAAAAGGGACGCCGAGGGCGCCCAACGAGCGGGTGTAGCTCAGTGGTAGAGCGAGACGTTGCCAACGTCTAGGTCGTCGGTTCAAATCCGATCACCCGCTCCATTTCTTTATCGCATGGGACAGAGCCGCACAGACATCACCCATGCTGAATAGACCTCTTAGGAGAGGAAGTCATGCCCGAAGATGCACCGGAGACGGAAGAGAAGACAGAAGAAGAAACTGGAGAAGAGACCGAAGAGAAATTGAATCCGACGGTGACCGTCGAAGACCTGGGTCCCTGCAAGCAGCGCCTGAACATCGAGGTTGCGGCGGATGCGGTCACCGCCGAGGTTGACAAGGCATACAAGAAACTGCTCGACAGCGTCGATGTGCCGGGCTTCCGGAGGGGACACGTTCCACGAAGCATTGCCGAGAGGAAGTTCGGCAAGCAGATAAACGAGGAACTCGGCCAGAGTCTGACATCGAGGGCATTCGTGGAGGCGATTGAAGCCGGGAAGATGGATGCCATCGGCAAGCCGGAGTTCGGCGAGGTGAAACTTGAGCGGGGAAAGCCGCTTGCGTTCGAGGCGACCGTGTATCTCAAGCCGCAGGTGGAAATCGAGGACTGCAAGGGCATACCGCTCCGAAAGAAACCGGCCGAGGTAACCGATAAAGATGTCGACGAGCGCATCGAGATGTTGTGCAAGGCCAGGGCTCCGCTGGCGCCGGTGGACAGGGGCGCGGAGGCCGGCGACCTCGTGACCTTCGACTTCAAGATTACCGCCGACGGCAAGGAGTTGCGCTCGATAGAGGAAGCACGCCTGGCGATTGACGGCGAATCGTTGTTTGGCATAAAGGTGGACAGGCTGGAGAAGGTGTTCGGCGGCAGGAAGACCGGCGACGAGTTCGAATTCGACGTAACGCTGCCGGATAATTTCCGCGAGGAGGAGTATCGCGAGAAGCCCGCGCGAATCCAGGTCAAGATGAAGGAGGTCAAGGCTCCGCGGCTGCCGGAGATCAACGACGAGTGGGCGAAATCACTGGATTTCGATGACCTGGAAGATATGCGCGACGAATTCAAAGCCGCCATCGGGCGGGAGAAAACCGCGTCGGTCGAAGCGGACCTGCGCGAGCAGGTGCGGGAATACCTGCTGGAGCACACGGATTTCGAACTTCCTGAAGACCTGATAGAGCAGCAGGAAGAGAGCATCTTCGTCCGCATGCGCATGGAGATGGAGAGCAGGGGCATGTCGCCCGAGGATATCGACAAGCGAATTGAAGAAGTACGCTCCACGCAGCATGAGACCACTTACAAGTCGTTCAAGTTGCTCTTTATCCTGCAGCACCTGGCCGAGAAAGAGAAGATATTTGTGACGGAGGACGAGGTGGACGCTCGAATAGCGGCAATCGCCGCCAGCCGCGGCCTGTCGCCCTCAGAGGTGAGAACCCTGTACGAACAGAAAGATGTGATGAACGAATTGCGCGCGGAAATGCGCGAAGAAAAGACCATACGGTTCATCATAGATAACGCGGACATAGGCGAAGCAGAAGAGTAACCAGAAGGCGAGAGAGAAAGGCAGACGTTAGACCGGATGCCGGATGTCGGACGAGGAAGCGTCGTGTCTTTGTCCGCAATCCGATGTCCGGAATCTGCCGTCCCTTCACAGCGAGACCGGAGGCAACATGACCTACATTCCAATTCCCACTGTAATTGAGAAGAGCGGGCAGGTAGAGAGGGCCTACGACATATACTCGCGCCTGCTGAAAGACAGGATAGTCTTCCTGGGCACAGCGGTGGACGATCATGTGGCAAACCTTGTGATCGCCCAACTGCTCTTCCTGCAAAGCGAGAACAGGAAGGACGACATCAACATGTACATCAACAGTCCCGGCGGCGCCGTATCGGCGGGATTGGCGATATACGACACGATGCAGTTCGTCGAGTGCGATGTCGCCACCTATTGCATAGGGATGGCGGCCAGCATGGGTGCGGTGTTGCTGGGCGCGGGCGCCAAGGGTAAACGCCACGTACTGCCCAATTCACGCATATTGCTGCACCAGCCGTGGGGCGGCATGCAGGGCACCGCCAGCGACATTCAGATACACGCCGATGAAATAATCAAAACCAAGAAACGTCTGATAGACATACTCTGCGAAGAAACCGGCCAGCCGGAGGAGAGGATAGAGAAAGACACGGACCGGGATTTCTTCCTGTCACCGGAAGAAGCGCTTCAGTACGGCCTGGTCGACGAAGTACTGAAGCACCACAAGGGCGAAAAAACCGGGGATTAAAGATGACCAAGAGCGGCAAAGGCAAAAGACCTGTGGAGCGTTGCGGGTTTTGCGGCAAGCCCGCCGGCCAGGTCGGACGGATGATAGCGGGCCTGCCCGGGCACTTCATATGCAACGAATGCATCGAGTTATGCGGGTCGATACTGCTCGAGGAAGGCGACCGAAACGCCGCCCCTCCGCCCAAGGAGTTCCATGAATTGCCCATCCCCGCCGAAATAGTCCAACAACTGGACGAATACGTCATAGGACAGGAGCGAGCAAAGAAAGTAATCTCCGTGGCGGTCTACAACCATTACAAACGCCTGCTGACACTGGTCGACACCGATGACGTGCAGATAGACAAAAGCAACATCCTTCTCATCGGCCCGACCGGCTGCGGCAAGACGCTCATCGCCAGGACGCTGGCCCACATCCTGGAGGTCCCCTTCGCCATAAGCGACGCCACCACCCTGACCGAAGCGGGCTACGTCGGCGAGGACGTGGAGAACGTCCTGCTCAGACTGCTCCAGGCGGCGAACTTCGCCGTCGCAAAGGCCCAGCAGGGCATAGTATTCATCGATGAAATCGACAAGATAGGCCGCTCCAGTCACAACATCTCAATCACGCGTGACGTTTCCGGGGAAGGCGTGCAGCAGTCCCTCCTGAAAATGCTGGAGGGCACGGTTGCCAACGTGCCCCCGCAAGGCGGGCGCAAACACCCGGAACAGTCCTACATCCAGATAGACACCACGAACATACTCTTCATCTGCAGCGGCGCGTTCAACAGCCTCAAGGACATAATCGGACGGCGTGTCGGCAAGCAACTGATAGGCTTCAAACCCGGCGGCACGAAGGTGACTTCAGACCAGCAGAAAGAAATCGGCGAACTCCTGCAAAAGATCGAACCCGAAGACCTCATCGAATACGGCATGATACCCGAATTCGTCGGCCGCATGCCCATAACGTGTCCGCTGATGCCCCTTACCGAGGACGACCTGATAAAGATAATGCTCGAGCCGAAAAACGCCCTCGTCAAGCAGTACCAGAAGTTCTTCGAGATGGAAGGCACCAAACTGGAATTCACGCGTCCCGCCCTGAAAGCCATCGTCAGAAAGGCAATGGAACGGCACACCGGGGCCAGGGCGCTGCGTTCCATGCTGGAAAACCTCATGCTGGAAACCATGTTCGCAATGCCTTCCCGGCAAAACGTCGTGAGGTACGTCGTCACCCCCGATGCTGTCGAGGGAAAGCGTCCCGTGAAAATGGTCAAGCGCACCAAGGAGACCCCGGGAAAAAAGGTGACGAATGAGAAGAGCGCCGATGCGTCGGGACACGCCCGCGACATCGCCTGAGCCTGCCCACAACCCCCTTCCACCAGCGATTCCCGCACGGATGTACCGCAAGCCGCAGAATGCGCCGAGGGTACCCGGCACCGCGACCCAAACATAAACCTTACGAAACGTGTCGCACCCTGAGTATATAATGGGTGACGAACGTCCTGCTGATAGCGAGCACCCGGCAACATGTACCGGGTCCCAACCAGCAAGGGATACTCGACGCCGTGGGGCGGCAGGAGTGTCAGAGGTGGTGAAAGGCGATGTGAGTAATGCGCGCAGAAAAAAAGAACCGCCAGCTTACTTTCGTAAACTGACGGCTCCGGTAAAAGGAAATAAAATGGTACTAGTCCAGTCTGTTACGACTTCGCCACATATTGTAGCACATGGAGGAATTTTGTCAAGGGATATTTTGGAGGAAATAAAAGAAATTCGCGGCGAATTCCGGCACTTCCGTATCTCTTTATGTGGCCGGCTCGTACGTGAAGTCCGCCTTTCTTTCACCGCTCATGAAACGTCAGAAAAAACAGCCTTGGATACGATTGCCGCGAACCGATTGCCGTTGTGGTCATCCGTTTGACATGGAGATTGACCAGGGGGATCTCCTGATGCATTGCCCGCGATGTGGCCTCAGGCGCAGGCACAAAGACTTCCTGCAACGCATCTGCAAAACAGTTGGTCTCCATGAACAAAAAATCGTCCCGTGAGACCACGACAGATGCCTGCACACCTTCTTCCGCAATCTGCAAG
>JAUXGI010000039.1 GCA_030622295.1 Planctomycetota bacterium | reverse complement strand
GGGCAGGCGTTCAATTTCCACCTTTTTATCAAGGGCTTCTTCAATCAGAGAAACAAGCCGTGCCAGCGGAACCGGATTGGAATCGCCCAGGTTGTATATCTCGAAGCCGCGATGCCGCTCGATTACCGAAATGACGCCGTCGATGATGTCGTCGATGAAGGTGTAATCCCTCTCCGATGTGCCGTCGCCGAAGAGGGGCACGGGTCTGCCCTCGTTTATGAGACGGGTGAATTTGTGTATGGCCATCTCCGGCCGCTGTCGCGGACCGTAGACGGTGAAGAAGCGGAGGCACGCCAGGTCGGTTCCGTAGAGATGATGACAGGAATGACAGACGAGTTCCGCGGCGCGCTTCGTGGCGGCGTAGGGGCTGACGGGGTTATCGACGGGGTCGAATTCGGAGAAAGGGATTTTCTCGTTGTCGCCGTAGACCGACGAGGAAGAGGCGAAGACGAAGCGCCTGACGTCATGGCTTACCGCGGCATCGAGCAGGTGCGAGGTGCCGACGACGTTCACGTCGCAGTAGGGCGGCGCCTGCTTCAGAGACGGCCTGACACCGGCGCGCGCGGCCAGATGGACGACGATGTCGAAGGAGCCTTCGCCGAAAACCTTCCGCAGGAGCGCGACGTCGCGTATGTCGCCTTCGACAAGGTTGTATGCGGGATTGTCCAGATGCGGCGCGACGTTCATCCGCTTGACGGCGGGGTCGTAGTAGTCGTTGAAGTCATCCAGGACGGTGACGCGGCATTTCATGGCGAGCAGGCGGCCAACCAGATGCGAGCCTATGAAACCCGCTCCGCCGGTGACGAGAATCCTTCCTGGAAATGTGATATTATCTGTCATGCGCAATACCACCTAAAGTGGTCGGACCCCGTCAAGTGTTATTTGAAGAAGCGGAACCTGAGGATGTGCCACACGGCGGCGAGGCCGTCACGCCATGTTATCTTCTTCCCTTCGAGGTAATCGCGGCCGTAGTAGGAAATCGGCACCTCGTAGATGCGGCAGCCCATACGCGCGACCTTTGCGGTAAGTTCCGGTTCCACGCCGAATCGTTTTGACTTTATGTCTATTTTTCTTATCACGTCGGCCCTGAAAACCTTGTAGCACGTCTCCATATCGGTAAGGTTCAGGTTGGTGAGCATGTTGGAGAGGAGGGTGAGCAGTCTGTTGCCGACGTAATGCCAGAAGAAGAGCACCCGGTGAGTGCCTCCGGCGAAGCGCGTGCCGTACACCACGTCGGCCCGGCCCTGGACTATGGGGTTTATAAGGACAGGATATTCCCCGGGGTCATATTCGAGGTCGGCGTCCTGAATGATTACGATATCGCCCGTGACGTGAGCGAAGCCGGTCTTGAGGGCGGAGCCCTTGCCGGAGTTTTTTTCGTGCCTGAAGACGCGCACGTCGGGATGATTGAGGCCCTGCAGGACATTCCATGTGCCGTCGCTGGAGCCGTCGTCGACGACGACGATTTCGCTGACCAGTTCGGTAGAGCGGACGCGCTCGATGACGTCGAGCACCGTTTCCTCTTCGTTATAGACCGGTATAACGACGGAGATGCGGAAATCTTTTTTCATCCTTTGAGGTTCCTCGTTGTCACGTCCGCGCTCATTGCGTACTGCGGGAGACGTTCAGGGCTTTCCCGTCGCATGACGGCCATTCGCCGGGCGAGAGCCATCCTGGCGCGATGCATCCGGGTGACCTGCGCCTCGAGCATATATGAGCAGGCGATTATCATCGCCGCAAGAGTCCAGAACATGTAACTGATAAACACGGCCCGGAAGATAAACTCGAAGAAACTTTGAATGAGGACGTGCAACATGCCGCACGCCAGGCCTATGGAAAGGATTTTGAGCGGCGGACTCAGGTTCTGCCTGTAGAGGCGCCACGCCATCTGGAAAACACGGCCCACAACGGCCAGGAACGCCAGCAGGCCGATAATCCCCACCTCACAGAGCGTCAGCAGATACAGGTTGTGCTGCTCGGCCCGGTTTTTATGGTACTTCGGCTCTATCGTCACCTCTATCGGAAACGAGTTTATGCCGTTTCCTATCAGGATATTCTTCTGCGCGATCTCCCAGCCGATTTTCAGCAGCGCCATCCTGCTGCGGCTGGATGCCTCGGCTTCTCTGCTCTGGGTGGTGAAGCGCGCCATGATAGTCCCCCAGAACCTGTGCAGGACGAAGGTACCTCCCAGACCCATTATGAGGATGAGCACGGCGATTCTCACCTTGTGAAGGCGTCGCACGTGGAACACCAGTAATGCGAGCGCAACGGTGCACGATATGGCCATCGACATCAAGCCCGCACGTGCAACGGTCTTCACCATAATGGTCATGCCGCCCATGAACAGCACCACCAGTATCCACGGCAGGACCCCGCCCTTTTTCTGGCTGAGCATCAGCACCAGGATTACGGGCATGAGCATGCCCACGAACATCGCCAGGCTGTTTGAGTGCCCCACGGTTCCCCGCGCCCGGTGGTAACTGTGCAGGATGTATTGCTGATGCAGGACGGCCAGCACCTGGATGGCGATGATGAGCATGAACGATACCAGGAGCATGCGCACCTCTCTGCCGCTCTTGATGAAGTTGACCATGACCCACAAGACGAGGAACCCTTTAATTATGTTCCACAACTCGAACACGCCGTACGCATAGGCGGGATTCACGAACCCCTTGGGCGGGTAGGAGAACATGTTCGTGAGAGACAGAGCGGCCACACCCATATAGACCAGGTACGGCGCAGCGCCGCGAAACCAGAGTTTGGGCCTGCGCCTGCCGTACTCAAGCAGGGTCCCCAGCGCAAGGCTCACTAGGAAAAGGTCCGCAGCGGTGATATAGAGCCCCCTGCTGCTTGACACGCCCAGGTAATGAACATCGACGAAGAAGTGTATGTCCTGCGTGGGAAAGACTATCGCCACCATGAAGCCGAAGACGAATATTTTCTTGATTACATCCGACCACGCTACAAAGACCCCCCCCAGAACAGAGAGGAACAGGGCCGAGAAAAAGATGGGTTCCTTGTTCTCGGTCAGGAACTTGCTGATAGAAAGCAGATTGAGGGGAACGTCGGGAATCATTTGGCACTCCGGGACCGGCGCGCAGCCGCGCACCCGTTGCCTGTTGGCGAATCGAGGGCCTGACCCCCTTTCCTCCATGCATCAGACATAGGTGGGCGAATAGTATTTGCTCACGCCACCGCGTACGTCGTTCATCACGACACCCAGCACCTTCTCGGGATTCAGCGAGAGCAGCACATCCTCGACCATTTCGCGCGAGGTCATTCCCGCCCTCACAACCAGTATCAGGCCGTCCACCTGGCCGGCCAGCACGTCGGGCTCGGAGGTGGACAGCACCGGCGGCGAGTCCAGGACCACGTACCTGTCGGGGTAGCGCGATTTGACTTCCCGGATGAGGTGGCGCATCTTTTCGCTGTTAAGCAGTTCGGTGGAGTTCGCGGGCACCTTGCCGGCCTGCAGCAGCGTGAGTTTATCGAAATCCGTCTTGACCAGCAATTGCGAAAGGTCCAGATCGTTCTCCAGGTACTCCGACAGACCGGGCTTGGGCGGCAGGCCGAAGAAGTTGTGCAGGTCGGGCCGCCTGAGGTCGCCGTCGATGATGAGCACGTGTTCGCCTATCATCTGCGAGATGGCCACGGCGAGGTTCGCCGCAACGGTGGATTTGCCCTCGCCCGCCAGTGCGCTGGTAACGAGGATGGTGCGCACATTCTCGCCGTCGGGCGTCCGCATGTTCAGGCGCAGTTTGCGAATCTGCTCGGTTGCGATGCTTCTGTGGCGGATGTCCTTGAGATAGTTTCTGTCGTACAGGACGCCGCTTTCGAGGTCCGCCTCGACGGCGCGTTTGGTTCTGAAGAACAGGTTCTCCGGGGTGTGAAACCTGGCGATATCGAGCGACGGGATTGCGGCAAGTATCGGCCGGTCGATGACCCTGCGCAAATCGACGGGACGTTTGACGGTGTGGTCGGTCATCTCCACCAGCAGTGCCAGGACGCCGCCCACAACCAGCCCGCCGACGGCCGTGATTATCATGATAAGGGAAAACCTGGGCGAACTGTGCACCAGCGGCAGGGAGGCGCCGAACCTCTTGACGTCCCCGGGTTCGCCGCTCGTACCGAGGCCCATGCTCCTCTTGAAGAGTTCCTCCTGGGCCTGGGCGCGCTCGTACCGATCGAGCGCCTTCTCGTACCTGGCCGTCAGTTCTTCCTCCTCTTCGTACATGCTTTTCAGCCTGGTCTCAATTGCGAACGCGCTGCTGATTCTATTGTCCAGGTCTTCCTTCTCCGCCTGCAGTTCCTTGACGCGCTCCGTATCCCGCCTTATGGAAACCTCGAGCGAAGCAAGGCGTACCATCGCGTCAAGCCACTCCGGGTTGGTATTGGGATGCATCCTGGGGCCGATAAGTTTTTCCAGGATTTTCCTTATCTCGGGGTCCTGCAGTTCCTCGCGCACCAGGTCCGCAGAAGCCGTTTCTTCACCTTCTCCCTCGGCCGCTCCGTCTTCCGCTTCTCCCGGCACGATCGGAATCTCGGTGTCCATGTAACCGGTAAGCCGCGCCAGCATCTCGAATTCTTCCAGTTCTTTTTGAACCTTCCTCGTTTCCTTCTGCAGTACGCTCATCTCGCTCCTGAGTTCAGGCAGATGCGACTCGGCAATCTGCCTGAGTTCATCCTCGAGTTCCGCGAGTTGTGCTTCGGTCAGCCTGCTGCTGGAGTTCTCCGGAGCCGAGGCGTGTTCCTGAATCCTTTTCTCGATGTCCTGTTGTCTTTTCTGTTTTTCCCCCCACGAAGCCTGCTTGCCGCTCATCTCTTTATCCAGTCGCCTGCGTTCAGCGCGCAGCGCGGGCAGTTTTATCGGTATCTGCTCTATCTTCTTGTCCTGGATGGCGGCCTCGATCAACAACTTTCTGAGCACGGCTCGCTGTTCCTTGACCTTCCAATTTCCGGACCCGTATGCCTCGTCAAGCCTGTCGACGTATTCCTTGTAGTTGTCGTAACGTTCGCGCACGAGCATCTCCTCCAAGTCGCCCCCCGGTTCGAGCGTCCTGGGGCCGGCAGGCAGCAGGCGCCTGAGCCCTCTTACCAGTATCGCCAGTATCGCGTACGTGGCGCTGTCACGGGATATCTTTTCACCCAGGGCGCGTATGTCCGCTCTCACGTTCTCCAGCCGCCGTCCCATGTAGTCGAGACGATCGGGCATAGTGTCCGCCGACTGCGCTTCCACCACCACTGCCTTGATATGCTTGCGTATCCCTTTGGGGCCGTTGAGATTCTCCTCGGCTTCCCTGTACTTCGCCAGGTACCTGCCCTTTTGGTGCTCGAGTATCTTTCCGCTCTCCTGCTCCCGTTCGAACATCCTCGCGGCCACCTTGTCGCATACCGTCCTGGCGACGAGACGGTTGTCGGCCGTGTATTCAATCTTGATGATTGGTTGATCCTCGCGGAACTCTACCAGGAGATCTTGCCTTGCGGCCTCGTACTGCTCGCTGATGGCGGACTGAGGACCGGGCTCCACCTCCAGCCCGAACAGGAATATCTTCACCTTGCCCAGCAGGCTCAACGGACGTGAAGGGTCAACAAGCTGGACATCCTTGAATATCTTCATGAGAACTTCCCGCCGGGTGACCTCGATTTCCAGTCTCCGGGCGCGTTCCTTGAAGACGGCCTGGTGGGAGATGAGCATCTCGCGAGTCGGTTTCTCAACGGTATATTCCGGCCGCCCGAAGTGTATGTATGCGGTGGATGTGTACATCTTGGGCAGGAAACGGCACAGGAGCAACCCCCCGACCAGAGCGGCCACCAGGGGAATGAAGATAAGCCACTTCCTGCGCCACACAATGCTCAGTACCTCCCGGAACTCGATGCCTTTTTTCTCTCCCGGCAATTGCGGCGTGCCCAGGTCAAACATATTCATCGGTATATCCTCCACGTGACGAATCAGGTTCCTTATAACCTTTACTTTCTACGCCTTCTAACCTCGGCGGTCGCCCCCGAAGTCATGCAGGGCGAAAGGAAAAAAGCAACCGAGGGCTACCGAGCCTCGCCCGCCCCGCCTCGCGGGGTCTTTTTCCTTTCACACTTACTGTCCTCGGACGCTGTCTCCGAAGTCATGCAGGGCGAAAGGAAAAAAGCAACCGAAGGCTGCCGGGCCTCGCCCGGTCTTTTACACATTATGTCAAACGCGCGTGATTGCCTTTGGGTCTGGCGCCCGATTATCTTACATCGGCTCAATTACACTGTTTCTTTTACGCTCTCCTCAGGGTCGTCTGCGAGTCAAATCAAAGATATCTATGCTGACAATCAGTATGTTCTGTGTCACGTTACCCGCGGAGACGCCCGTGGAGGTCTGGTCCACTCCCGAATACAGTATGCTGAAGTACGTTCTCCGGTCTATCATGTAGTTCAGCCGTATATAGACGGTCGTGGTGTCGGTGTCCACGTTTCCTTCCTCGTCGGACGTGCTGACGGAGCGTGACAGCCCGACGCTCAACGACGTGTCGCGATTGAACTGGTACAAATACTCCAGGCCCAGAAAGGTAGTGCTGAATCCGCTCGCATAACCCGTGTTGAAACTTTGTCGCAGTTGGAGCGAGAGATTGCTGCGCACGAAACTCCGCTGCAGAGAGGCCTCAAAAACCGGTGAGATGCCCCGCTCATCCACATTCGCGCCGATATCGCCCGTCCTTCTCACGAATATCAGCCCGATGTCCCCGTTCAGCCGGGTATTCGCATCGATGTCATAGGTGCCGCCCAGTCTCACCTGCGTGCTGCGCGACCCCACCGTGCGGCCGACGTTCAGTTGGTCGTCGGTATCGTCGATAAGAATCAGCCGTGTCCTGCTGCGGAAACTGTCGCTCACCTGCTTCTCCCATGCCAGCGAAAACGTGTCCGTGGTCGTCTCCAGCATGTCCTCACCGGATTCGTAGAACCTGCGCCCGGTGCTCAGCCTTATCAGGTCTCGCCCGCGGAGACGGTACTCCAGTTTCCCTGAGACACGCGTCTCCGTCGAGTCGTCGAATGCATCCGAATTGAATCTTCGCGCGTTCACGCTCCCCTCAAATGAAAGCGTCGTCCTGGGGGTCAGGCGATGTTCAACACTGCCGCCGAAGGAGTTGCTGATCAGCCGCGCGGTCTCTCGCCTCAGAACCAGTTGCGAGACAATGCCCGCCTGCGTGAAGACCTGAGCAAAGTTGACCGACTGTGTCCTGACGACCGGTGTGGTCGTGAACGTCTCAAAAACGCTCACGAACGTCTTGCGAGTGAGTTGACGGTGCGCGGAAAAAGAGGCCGTGTACGTCTCCCTGTCCTGGTCGTTGTTCCTCCGGTAGTCGCGCTTCGAGTAACCGAACGTGACGAAAGTGCTGCCGTCCCCCCTCTCCTCGGAGAACACTATTGAGGGAGAAAACGACCATATCGTGTCCGAGGCCGGCTCTTCCGCCGCGCTGAATATGTTGTCGTTAAACTCCATGGAACTGGCGATGTCCGCCTGAAACCTGAAGCGGGCGCCGGCGGTGCCGCTGCCGAGCAACAACACTACCGCCGCAATCAACACGGTGTATAAGGCCTCGACTCTTTGCTTTCCCATATCCCTTCCGTGCTTCAGGCGCTCACTCGCGAAATCGCCCCTGCCATGCTCCGCCCGTTCAATCCGGCACGACGATTATGTCGTTCGGCCGGATCATCTTGTCATGATACCGGCTTGCGCGGGGCCGTCTTTCCCAGTCGGTGTAATTGAAGGTGTACCTTGTCTCACGGTCTCCGTCGCGCCTGACGATTTGAATGTTCTCCCTGTCGGCGAACTCCGAGAACCATCCGGCGCGAATGATTGCCTGAGTTATGGTGGTCGGCTGGTTGAGCCTGTAGGCTCCGGGATTGCGCACCTCGCCCGCCACGTAGAACGTGCTGCTGAGACTGCTCGCCACTATGACGGACACGCGCGCGCCCAGGTAGAGTTTGCTTCGAGCAACCAGTTGACGCTCGAACATCCTT
>JAUXGI010000250.1 GCA_030622295.1 Planctomycetota bacterium | reverse complement strand
GGGCAAGGGTTAGAAGTCAGAAGTCAGAAGAAGAAAATCCGTGGCCATCAGTGGCCATCAGTGGCTTCTTTCGTGGTTCCGAATTCAAGATTCAGAATCAAATTTGTGAAATCCGTTCAAATCCGTGAAATCAGTGGTATAAACAGCGGGTTTCCCGATTCGCACGAGCCGTCAAGACAATCAGGAACGGAAAAAATGGCCAGGGAAAGTCACAGGACAAGACCCGACAGGCGCCGGTACCCGCGCTTCCCGGTGCCCGCCTGCGAGGTCTATTACGACACCCCGTTCCTGCCGGTTCTCCTGCGGGCGCCAAAGGGGGCCAAATGTCCCCTGGTCAACATGAGCGCCGGAGGGTTGCAGTTCATCGCCGACAGGTACCTGCCCCCGGGCAAGAAACTCTCGCTGTTCGTGCGTGTGCCGGCGTTTCTCGGCAGCATGACGTTCAGGGCCAGGGTCGTCTGGTCCGCCAAAGTGCCCGAGAAGAAGGCATACCGAACGGGCGTGGAGTTTGTCCGGATGAACGGGGCGAGCAGGTCCAAACTCTCGAACATCCGCAGGGATATTGCCTTCAGGACCGGCGGGAAAAAGTAAAACGGGCAACAGGCAACAGGCGACCCCCGTCAGCATCCGGAAACGATGTTTAATATCATACTCATACTATTCGCTTTCGTTATTGCGCAGTTCGCCGCCGAGCCGAGCGTGCGGCAAATGGCGTGGCTGAAGCCGTCGGATACGGGCGGCACTCTGTCGATATGCCTGGCCTGCCTGGGGATGGTCGGGATTTTCGCTTTGACCGGCTTCATTTTTCGCCGAATCACCGCCTCCCGCCTGTCTGCACGTCCGGAGCGAAAGCAGGAACTCTACCTGACCGCGCGCAGGTTCGCCTCCACCTACAAGGGTCTTCTGCTGGCCTCTTACTTCGTCATCCTCAGCCTGCTCAACTGGCAGGCGATGTCGGAAATCCTGGCCCCGCCGGGCCGCATCATCTTCCTGCACTTCGTGCTGAAGATGCTCCCCTTCTTCGTCCTGCTCCTGCTGTCCTGGCTCATCTACTACGGCATCGAGAAGGCTCTCTCATTCAGGCCGTGGACGCTGGGACAGTACCTGAGTTTTCAGATACGTCAGGCACTGGTCATCGTCGTGCCGCTGCTCGGTTTCAACTTCCTCATCGAACTGGTCGGCACATTCAGCGGAACCGAGGACTACCTGGAACTGTACCCCGAGTTGATGATAATCGCGTTCATCCCCATGATGGCGGTCGTATATACGCTGATACCGTTACTGGCGCGTTTCCTGTGGACGGTGGAGAGTTTTCCGAGGGGATACCTGCGCGGCAGGCTGGAGTCGCTTTGCAGGAAACATGGCGTGAAGGTGCGCGACATACTGCTGTGGCGCACGGGGCGGGCCAGCATTATCAACGCCGCAGTGCTGGGGCTTTTCGGCCCGCTGCGCTACGTCATCATCACCGACGGCCTGCTGCGGCATCTTTCAGACACGGAGGTGGAGGCGGTGTTCGGCCACGAACTCGGCCACGCCAGGCACCATCACATCGCCATATACGCTTCCTTCCTCATCGTGATTTCCTTCGCCACAATGGTAATCATGACGCCCCTGACCACCGGCAACGGGCTCATCGACGGCATAATGCAGATAATCATCACTTTCGGAATATTCATCGGGCTGGTATTCGGCTTCATCTCCCGCAGGTTCGAGCGCCAGGCCGACCTGTTCGGCTGCAAGGTGGTCGGCGACACGATGGTTTTCGTCAACGCCCTTGAGAAGGTCGCCCTTCACAGCGGCAACATCCGCCGCCTGCCGTCATGGATGCACTCGAGCATCGAAAAGCGCGTAACCTTCCTGATCGCCGCCATGCATAATCCCGCCATCGCCGCCGAATTCCAGCGCAAGGCGAAAGCGCTGGCGCTCGGCATCGTCGGGGCGTTCGTCCTGTGCATTGCAGGCGTGAGCGTCAGTTACATCACCACGTCGAGAGAGGAGCGTCTGCTGCAGCGGACGGGGCGTTTCGAGGACCTTCTGACCGGAAGTCAGACCGAGCGCGATAAAATGGCCCTTCACATACGCCTCGCCGGTCTGTATGAGAGAGCCGGCGAGTATAGAAAGGCGGCGCGCCATTACGATGCCTTCTTCAGCAATGAAGTCCTGGCCCGCAACATGCTCCGCCGCTCCTATGGCGATGAAAACAGCTCGCAACTGGCCCGGGACCTCCGCGACACGGGCAGGCTGTTTCTGGATGAAGGATACGTCGAGACGGCAGCGCCGATGATACGGCTGGCGATACAGTGTGAAAAGGATAACCAGGAAAACGTGGAACTGGCGCGGGAACTGGCGCGGAAATATTTCCGCGTGCTGGAAGACCTGCTGGCGCAAGGCGCGCGCGAGCGGAGCGAACTGGACGTCTCGCGACTCGAGGCCACGCGACTGGACCGCCTGCTCGAATTCGAAGCAAAGCGCGCCTTGCCGACAATGCACGCCGTCTGGTCCCTGGCGCCGAAGGACCCCGAACTCCTGAGAATGCTGGGTCGGACGTATCTGATGGGGGGCAGTTACCGTGACGCCGCGTACTTCCTGGGACAGGCGGCGCAATCCGCGCCCTCCGAAGACACGCTGATACGGTACGGACTGGCGCTGGGATTCGCGGACGACATCACGTCCGCACAGGAAGTGTTGTTCGGCCGATTTCGCAACACGCCGCAGGACGACGATACCGGGATGATGCTCGAAGAAGCACGTCGGAGAGTGGCACTGCATTACTCCCTGACGGCGTCCCCGGACGATATGTTCCGACGCTTTGCGTCGTGGGGCCGGCAGGAGGGAGCGGCATCCCGATTTGCCCACTTCGCCCGCGCAGAGATGCTCTACCTTGCGGGCGACCTTGACGCGGCGGGCGCCCTTTACCGGGCGGCGGTCGGCGCGTTCCCCGAAAACGCCTGTTATCGTTACAGGCTGGCCGAGTTCTATCTCCAGCGGGGCAAGTATGAGCAGGCATGTGAGCAATTCGAGCGCGCGGCGCTCCAGAGTCCCGAGCGCGCCGACTATTTCGACAGAGCCGCATACGCATTTCGCGCGAACGGGGAGACGAAGCGTGCAGAGACCTACGAGCGAATAGCGCGCATTCTTGCTGGGGAGAAGGGCTCGCCCGCATTTCTCACCAGGAAAATGTAGGGAACGGCCTTCAGGCCGTTCCGGGGGACGGTCTAAAGACCGTCCCCTACACCGCAATTCTCACCACGAGCCGTTCCGGGGGACGGTCT
>JAUXGI010000305.1 GCA_030622295.1 Planctomycetota bacterium | reverse complement strand
TCTCGACCACGTGCGCGTGGAGATAGAGTCCCGACTGGACGACGCCTCCTTTGTCGGCTACGGCGCGTCGATACGGGGAGTGAGCGGACCCGTGCGCCTCAAGGGCACGCCCGAAGGCAACTGGACCGCGCAGGTAAACCTGCACGCACGTCACGCGGAATATGACTACGACGGCAACGTGGCCGTCGAGAAGGACGTCGACATTTCGGGAACGGTAAGCCTGGACCCTTCGGAATTCATGCTCCAGGCGGACGCCACGGTGACGTTTTCGGGGGGCGACCGTTTGGAGTGCGGCGGCTCGGTCGGTCTGGACGACGGCCGGCTGGAGGGCGTGAAACTGCAAAGCGCCGGCGAGATTAACTCGGAGCGCGTCTGGTCAATAGTGCGCAGTCTGTTCCTGCCGGAGATGTCGGATTGGAAGATTGAAGGAAAAACTGAAGGCAAGGCGCTGATAGACACTTCTCGCGGTGAGGACGGGGAGTTGCGCTGCGTAATATCGTGGAACGCGGATTTGCGCGGATGTGACGCGCACATGCCCTTCCTCGACAAACCGCTCAGGGGGCTGAGGGGCGGTATCGGCGCGGAGATAATCACGGGCGCGGCTCTCGAAGAAGTGAGAAACATAACGGCGGAACTGAGCAACGCGCAGTTCGAGCGCATCGCCGTTTCGCGCGGACTCTACCGGCCCCCGCCTCATCCCCCCGCGGAAAAAAACGACGGGGCCCGCTTCGACGTCGAATGCAGCCTGAAGGCGCGAAGAAACCGCGACGCGCTGGAAATCATCCTCGGGAAGGCGCCGGGCGGGGAGTTCCTGAAGGACCTCCTGGACTGGGACATGGAGGTCGTGGCGACCGCGGCCGGCACGGAAAACGAGTTCACCGTATCGCTGAACTCCCTGGTGACGACGAACGCTCCCCGACGCGCGCAAGGGGAGCCGCTCAGACGATTCACGATGAACGGCATCGCGGGTCACTTCAGGCGGGAAGGCGAATCCATGCACATAAGCGCCGCCGTCCCTGAACTTGATACGGGCATCCTCTGGAAAAAGATGCGCCACATGTTCCCGGAGTGGATTCGGCAGGCACGGTTCAAGGGGACCCTGCAGGTCGACTGCAGGACGGATGTAAGCGACAGCGGCGCGTGGAGCGGAGACATCACGGTATCGGCGGCACACGAAAAACCGGCGCGCGCGCTTCGCTACTACTCCCCCGACAGGGAGAATCGCTTCAACCTCGGCGACACGAAGGTCGTCATCCACCTCGGACGCCCGGCCGGTTCCGATGTTTCGGTGGCCGCCGCGATATCCGCCGACGGCTTCCAGTACGTACATGCGGGGGAAAGCGCCTTCTGCTTCGACATAGCCGAGCAGCCGGTACACATCAAGGCGGAGTTCGACTTCAGGAACGGCGGCGAAGCGCTGCATTTCAAGAGCGTGCTCCTGCATGTCGCGTCACTGGGGGAAGTATCCCTGAGCGGGGCGCTGAACCTTGAGTCTGAAAGCGAAATGGACCTCTTCCTCAAAATCGAGGGCCTGGATGCAAGTCAACTCTTTCGAACTCTCCTCGCGGACAACTACTCCGGCAAATTCGATTTTCTCGAAAACCTGAAAGTGCGCGGGAGGGTCGTCTCCGACGGCCTCAGGCTGCGCGGCCCCCTCGCCGCGCCGCACCTGACGGGAAGAATTGAGTTGCATGACGTCAACATCGCCTACAAGGATTTCGCCGTTGAAAACCTCCGTGCCGACCTCCCGGTGGACCTTGCCTTCGGCGACGGTGAAGTGACGGCCCCCCAGGCGCGAAAAGGAGAGATAACGTTCTCCCGTTTCGGCGCGGGGCCGGCCTGTGTCGTCAGCACGCGACTGCCGTTCCGGCTGGTAAAAGGCGACCTGGTTTTCGAGGAGGAACTCGTCTTTCGCGTTCCCGGCGGGGTGCTGAAAGCAGGCGGGTTCCGCATAAACGGAGTCACACCGTCGCGTATCGCCGGGCACGAGACGGCGTTTCAACTGTCCGGACTTCGGGGGGATATTGACCTGAACGACCTCACGAAGGAACTCGGCTGGACACGCATGGACGGGACGCTTGAGGTTCTGCTGGAGAATGTGGCCCTGGCGGGAGAGAAGATTTCGGCCTCCGGAGGCATGGTAATGCGGGCGTTCGGCGGCGAGGTGGAACTGGAGCGTCTCAGCGCGGACAACGTATTCAGGGGGCCCGCGTCGATACTGTTCAGCGCAGACATCAAAGATGTGAGTCTGGCCCGAGTGTCAAAAACGTTCGGCTTCGGCGAAATATCCGGCACTCTGCAAGGACACGTGAAGGATTTCGAATACGTAAACAACAACGCAAACCGTTTCGAGATAGACCTGGAGGTCGTGGACGGCGAGCGGCGTTATATACGGCCGGATTTTCTGCGCGATTTCGTGTACATAAACTCCGGGCGGATAGTCGACCTGCCCCGTAACGTCATCGTGAGCATCGGCGCCAGACGCCGCTACGCGTACAAGAACTTCGGCATCCACGCGAAAATGCGGAACAACTACATGAAATTGAGCAACAAGTACGAATGGAGGGACAAGCAGGCGTTCATGCTTGCAGAATGGTACGGAGGAGTGAATATCATAAACGCGCAGCCGGGTCGAGTGTACTCCTGGAAGCCGATATACGACAGGATTACCGCCGTCCTGGAGGGGAAAACGCAGCCCGAGGCAAGGGTAACAGTGCGCCCCGGCCCGTAGTGCGGTGTGCACAGAGTTTCCGCACGTCCGCCCCGTGCCCGCGTGG
>JAUXGI010000365.1 GCA_030622295.1 Planctomycetota bacterium | reverse complement strand
GGTCTTTTCCCTTTCGCGCCCGGTATCTTCGGACACCGTTTCCCAGAGTCTGATGGAAGACGTGGACGTGCTCATAGATTTCACCACGCCCGACGCCACGGCGAACGTGCTGCGGACCTGCGCGGAAAGCAATACCGCCATGGTCATCGGCACCACGGGTCACTCCCGGGAACAGCGTGCCGCCATTGAAGATGCGGCGAAGAAAATACCGGTTGTTCTTGCTCCCAACATGTCGGTAGGCGTCAACGTGATGTTCGAACTGACCCGCCGTGCCGCGGAGTTGCTTGACGAACGCTATGACGTGGAAGTCGTCGAGGCCCACCACCGCTTCAAGAAGGATGCACCCAGCGGAACCGCAAAGCGCCTGGTCGAGATGATTGCAGAAGGACGCGGCCTTGAAAATCCCGGCGTAACGTACGGACGTGAAGGGATGGTCGGCGAACGGGGTGGGGGGGAGATAGGCGTGCACTCGGTGCGCGCGGGCGACATAGTCGGAGACCACACCGTGATGTTTGCAACCCTCGGCGAGAGGATTGAGATAACCCACCGCGCCCACTCGCGCGAAGGCTTCGCCCGCGGGGCGATACTCGCGGCGAAGTACATCGTCGGCAAACCCGCCCGCCTCTATACCATGCGCGACGTCCTCGCCATCAGATAGCAAAACGAAACCTGAAGGGGTTTGCCCCCCTCAGGTTTCGTTTGTCAGGGCAGGAACATCTCAGCGCCGCTGCCGTCATCCCGGCCTTCGCCGCCTTCGCCTTCAGGACGTTCTTCCGTCTCCCATGAGGGTTTGGTCATCTTGTCTATGTCCTCAAGCGCGGCCTTGCGCAGGTCTTCCTTCACGAGTTGCCGGGCGACGTCGCGGGCCGCCTCAGCAGCCTCCTTCAGTTGCCCGGTGCGCGTCTCGATTTGCCCTTTGACATGTTCGATTTCTATCCGGAGGTGGGCTGTGTGCTCCAGTTGCGGCCCGCCGAGATACAGCACCTCCAGCCTTCTCATCATTTTGTCTGTCTGTATGTATTCCTGAATGAGCCTTCCTCGGAGGGTCGGCTCGTCCTTGACATGGTCGAAGTAGTTGCGAGCGCCGGCGAAATCGCCCATCTCGCAAAGCGTGATAATGGCCCATGCCTTCACGTCCAGGTCGTCGGACTCCAGTTTCTCTCTCAGGAAATCCTTGCCCAGAATTCTGCCCGTGATGTAGTAGGCGCCGCGTATGGCCGACAGGCGCACGAAGGGGTCAAATGCGATCTTTGCATATTCGAGCAACTGCTTGCTGTTCTCCTCGCCGCCGTACTTGCCCAGCACGTTCGTGGCGATGTGGCGGATTTCCGAGTCCTCGCGTTCGCCCTTTATGGCTTTCCAGAGCAACTCCTGCGCATCGGCCCTGAGTTTCTTTTCCTTATCATCGGCCGGCTTTTCGAAGATTCTCAGCACCGCGCCGGCGCACGCAATCCGCTCCAGCAGGCCGACCTCTTCCATGCCGCTTTCAAGCAGTTCGGCGGCGTCCCTGTCGAGGACGGCCAGTATCCGCAGTGAATCCCAGAAGGCGTCGACGTCTCCGCCTCGCAGCGGTTCCAGTGCGGCTTCGAACCGCTTCTCCACGTCCTCCCCGCCGCCTTTGTGCTCGGGCTCCGGTTCCCCGGCCTCGTCATTCACCAGCGACAGCGACATCATGTGAATTTCGTCCTCCTCCTCTTCCACGGGTTCCTCGTCCTGTTTCTTGACAGTCTTGGCCAGTTGCCGTCCGAAATCGCGCACCGCCTTGACCTTGGCGGTTATCTCCTCGGCCCTCTCGAAAAGTTTTTCGTATTCCTTTTCCAGTTCGGCTACCATTTTCTTGTCGACTTCCTCGGGATTTAGTGCCTTCATGCTTTTGAGCGCGACACTCATGTCCACGTTCTTCAGCAGCCGGTCGGCCAGCAGCCCCTGGATGGAGGCGTCGTCGCGGTACTCCTGTAGGACACCGGCGGCCTCCTTTGAACGCGCGATTGTATACAATGTCGTTGCCGCAGCGTGGCGCAGGCGTGGATTGTCGCTCTTCAGCAAACCTTCCACGAACTTCTTCTGCTCGAAGTCCTCGTTCAGCCGGGTAGCGTTCACCGCCGCGGCGTAACGCACCAGGTCGTCCACCTCCCTGTCCTTTGCGATCGCAAGCAGGGCCTTGCCGTTCTTCAAACGTCCCCATGCACCCAGGATATCC
>JAUXGI010000230.1 GCA_030622295.1 Planctomycetota bacterium | reverse complement strand
TGCTTGAGTCCAAACGGGCGAACTATCTCGCCGCGGTCTGCGCCGATGATACGAAGGTCGGACTGGCCTGGGTCGATGTCTCAACGGGGCGCTTTCTCGCGCGGGACATCGACATTGATATCCTTGCCGACGAGCTGAACCGCCTGTCGCCGGCCGAGTGCCTCCTGCCGGAGGGCAGGTCTCAGGACGGAGCGGACCCCCTCGCTGCGGTCGTGCGTTCGGCCGTGGCCGCCGTCACGCCGCATCGCAACTGGGTCTTTGACCGCGACAACGCCTTCCGCACCCTCACCGAGCACTTCAAGACGCATTCGCTGGATGGTTTCGGCTGCGATTCCCTGGGCCCGGCCGTATCGTCGGCCGGGGCGCTTATCGACTACCTGCGCGAGACGCATCGCGCTTCCCTGGCTCACATTTCGAAGATTGAACCCTACCTCCATGATGTGTACTGCGGCCTGGACAGGACGACGCGCCGCTGCCTGGAGTTGACGGAGACCCAGCGCGAGGGTCGCAGAGAGGGTTCGCTCCTGTGGGTGCTGGACCGCGCGGAAACCCCCATGGGGGGCAGGCTCCTCCATGACTGGGTCACACAACCGCTCAGGCGGGTCGAGGAAATCACCTTGCGACAGGACGGCGTCGAGGCGTTTGCGAAAGACTCGCGCTTCCGTGAAGAGGTCCGCAGGATACTGCACGGGATTGGCGACATAGAGCGTCTCGCCGCGAAGATAAGCAGCGGACGATGCAGCGCGCGGGATTTGCTGGGCCTGAAGAACTCGCTCAGACAGATAGCCCCCCTGCGCGAGGCGACAGGCTGGTGCGAGGAAAAGATACTCGCTTCAGCCCGAGAGGGCCTGAAGGAACCCGCCGAGGTTATCGAACTGATTGAGCGGGCCATTGCCCCTGACGCACCGCATACCCTGCGCGACGGCGGCATCATACGCGAGGGCCACAATGCGGAACTCGACGAACTCCGCTCCATCCGGCGTGAAGGCAAACAGTGGATAGCGCGCTTCCAGGCCGCCGAAACTAAACGTACCGGCATACCCACCCTGAGGGTGGGCTTCAATCAGGTATTCGGCTACTACATCGAGGTCACGCGCACGCACGCCGCGAAGGTCCCCGGCAATTATATCCGCAAGCAGACGCTGAAGAACGCCGAGCGCTACATAACCCCGGAACTCAAAGAGTACGAGTCGAAGGTGCTCCACGCCGACGAACGCGGCAAGAGACTGGAGTATGAACTCTTCCTCGATGTTCGCGACCGCGTGGCCGGCCACACGCAGGAGATTCAGAAGTGCGCCGAATCGGTCGCGCTCGTCGACGTGCTGCACTCCTTTGCGCAGGTTGCCGTCGAGAACAACTACGTGCGCCCCAGGGTCAGCGATGAGATGTCCATCGAGATACGGGACGGCCGTCACCCGGTGCTTGAGCGCACGCTCATTGATGAGAAATTCGTCCCCAACGAGTTCACGATGGACGGGCGCGAACATACAGTGTCGGTCATCACGGGGCCGAATATGGCCGGCAAGAGCACGTACATAAGACAGGTGGCGCTGCTGGTGCTCATGGCGCAGACGGGTTCGTCCATCCCGGCGAAACGCGCCGTTGTGGGCGTGGCCGACAGGATATTCACGCGCGTAGGCGCATCGGACGAGATATCGCGGGGCCAGAGCACCTTCATGGTGGAGATGAACGAGACCGCCAACATACTGAACAACGCTACCGGCCGCAGCCTGATAATCCTCGACGAGGTGGGCCGCGGCACTTCCACCTTCGACGGCGTCAGCATAGCATGGGCGGTGACGGAGTACATTTACAATCACCTGAAGGCGCGCACCCTTTTCGCCACACACTACCACGAACTGGCGGAACTGGCGCTGATGCTGCCGGGCGTGCGGAACTTCAACGTGGCCGTCAAGGAGTGGAAGAACGAGGTGGTATTCCTGCGCAAGATAGTGGAGGGGGCCACGGACAAGAGTTACGGGATACACGTGGCGCGGCTGGCCGGGCTGCCGGCCGGTCTCATAGAACGCGCCAAGTTGATACTTGCCAACCTGGAGGCGGAGACGCTCGACGCCGACGGCCGCCCGAAGTTCGCCAAAGTATCGAAGCCGCGACCGGGTGAAATGCAACTGGCACTCTTTTCCCCGAACCCGAATCCGGCTGTTGCTGCGTTGTAAGAGATGGACCCGACGCAGATGACTCCGCTGGAAGCGCTCAACAGGTTGAACGAGTTGAAGGAGATGACGGAAGAAACCTGAGACCGGATAGCGGATGCCGGATACCGGATGCCGAGGGGGTCAGACGCTGAGGAGGAGGGCCGTCCGCCTGGGGCGGAGCGGCCCGACGGGAAGGGTCTGACTCCCCGGTTCAAGTAGAACAAATTGGATATTCGGATAGGCTCTTAGCCCGACTCCCACATCTCGGTCAGAATCCGCTTCGCGAGGTCGCGCAACTCAGGCGGCGAGAGGATTTCCGCCTTGTCCTTGAACTTGAGCGTCCACCCCACCAGCGCCCGGGGGTCCGCCATCTTGATTTCCAGCACGCCGCTTCCGTCCTTATCCGGCGTGAACTTCTCCCTGCGTGCATCGCCCGCCGCCGCCGCGCTCTCGGCAATCATCCAGGCAATGTCGGAGTGAAACCATATTCGCGCACCGACGCGTTCCCGTCCGCGATAAAGCAGCCAGCCCGGCACGCCCACGTAGTCCTCAACGCGGAAGTCCTCGGGCGGTTCGAAGTCTGCACCGGAGGACTTGCGGTTGAACCGCTTTACGTTGCCGGTAATCCTCTCCATGTTCCACACGCGCAATGCCCTGCGCTCGTGCGACCGGCCGACCAGGTACCACCTCCCTTCAAAGAGCGCCATGCCGTAAGGGTCAACGGTCCTCGTTCGAGGGCTGCCGTCCTCCAGTGAGCGATAGTTGAACTTCACTGTCTTCCGCTCCAGGACGGCGCTGCGCAGTTCGCGCAGGTTCTGCTCTGTCTTTCCCGGGGCTGCCAGACCCGTGTCAAGCAGCAAGGATTCCTCGGCGCTTTCCGCAAATGCGGCGGGGGCGGAGGAACGCAACTTGATGAGGGCCGAGCGCACGCCGTCGAGCAGCGCGTCGCGCGCCACCCCGCCGCCCACACCGGACAGGCAACTCAGCGCCAGCGCCTCCTGCGGCGTGATGTCCAGCGGAGGCAGGAAACATTCGTCGCGCGCGATTGTATAACCCTCCTCCTGGAATTCCGAGATCAGCAAGGACGGCCCCGCCTTGCGGGGTCTTTTCCTTCCGCACCCGGTATCTTCGGACACAACTCCCGAGGATATGCGGGCCGGAAGTAAAGGAGTCACCGAGGACGGCCCCGCCTTGCGGGGTTTTTTCCTTCCGCACCCGGTATCTTCGGACACGACTCCCGAGGATATGCGGGCCGGAAGTGAAGGAGCCACCGAGGACGGCGCGAAGCGTACCGGAATTCCCATCGCGCGCAGTTCATCCTTGTCGCGCTCGAAGCGCCGCCTGATTG
>JAUXGI010000312.1 GCA_030622295.1 Planctomycetota bacterium | reverse complement strand
TCTGCCCATCCGGACGACCGTCCCGGTCCTGGGGATTTCGTTGCAGAAAATCGCGGTGCAGTTGGGGGGCTGGAAGATGGCTTCGGATACGTCTTTTCCGACCTTCCTCTCGTCCACGTCGAACGCGGCAACCACCTTGATGTCGCAGGGCCTGTAGCCCCCAATGTCCCAGTGCATTAAGCCGATGGCGTCGTTGCCGGACTCGCCTTCGTAATACTCGATGCCTTGAATCAACGAGCACGCGCAATTGCCGATGCCTGTTATCGCGACCCTGATCTTTTCCATAGACAGGGCTCCTTCCCCCTAATGGGCCAAAATCCTGCATGGTTCCATGTTGCCGTCAGGAAAATTTACAACAGGGGCGGCGTTCAGTCAAGCGCAAACCTGCAAAAGAAAGCGAGGGGTCGGGGTCAGACCCCGGACCTCCGCGACACCGGGCATTCTCGGATGCTCCCCTTAACGGGGCGTGCTGGACATGCGGCGCGGATTGGGTTATGCTTTTCTTCCTTGACGAAGGCATTTACCGGTCCCGTTTTGCGCAATGCGCCCGGGAAACATACAGGGGACATCAAGGTGCCCGAAGACGATCGCAATTCAAAGGATGAGGCGAAGGACCATGTCTGGCTTCTGGGTGTGCGGGTGCATCGCATCTCGCTTGAGGGCTTGCTGGAGAAGTTTGCCGAGTTCGTGGGCGAGAAGAACATCGAGCGTCCGCGCAAGATAATGTACGTTAACGTCCATTGCCTCAATCAGGCCTATTTTGATGCGGAGTACCGGCACGTCCTCAACGAGGCCGACATCGTTTACCCCGACGGCATCGGGATAATTCTCGGCGCGAGGATATGCGGCAGGTACCTGAAGCAGCGGATGACGGCGGCGGATTTCCTGGAGGACTTTTGCCGGGACTGGGCGAAACGCGACTACGGCCTCTATTTCTTCGCGGGCGCGCCCGGCATTGCCTCCGAAGCCGCCGGACGCCTGCAGCGCAGCATACCCCGCCTGCGGGTGACCGGCACCCGTGCCGGGTACTTCGATGAGTCGGAGAGCGACCGGATTATCGAGGAGATAAACGCCTCCCGGCCCGACATACTCGTCCTCGGCATGGGCTCGCCCAAGCAGGAGAAATGGATAGACAGGCATTATCACAAGATTCGCGTGCCGCTGATATGGCCGGTCGGTGCATTGCTGGACTATATCGCGGGAAGGGAAAAACGGGCCTCGAAGAAATTCGCGAAGGCCGAATGGCTCTTCCGCCTCATGCAGAACCCGGGCCACAAGTGGCGCAGGTACTTGATGGGCAATGCCGCCTTTATCTTTCGACTGGCGAAATATTTCATCCTGCAGAAAGAGCGCGAGGACATGCGCCGCGCGGAACTCCGTAAACAGGCGAAAAAGGAGCGCGAGAGTCGGAGGAAAAAGAACACGGAAGGCGCGGAATAGCGCAGAAGGTGCGGAAGGATGTGTTGTGTGTGCAAAGGGCCGGGCTGTTCGTGACAGGGCGGTTTCTTCTGCGTGTCCCTGCGGGCACCTGCGGATTCTGCGTTCCTTATGCGTCCTCGGGAGGCTTCAGTTCCTCGACATTCGGCAGGTCCTCTATCGAACGCAGGCCGAAGTGCTCCAGGAATTTCCTTGTCGTGCCGTAAAGGAACGGCTTGCCCGCCTCATCCGCCCTTCCCGTTACCTTTACCATGCCCCTTTCCATCAGGTTGCGGAGGATGGGTCCTGCCTGCACACCGCGGATGGCCTCGATGTCGGCACGCAATACGGGCTGCTTGTATGCGATTATCGCCAGCGTCTCCAGCATGGCGGGAGTCAGTCTGGCCGACGTCTCTTTTGAATGCAGGCAGCGCACGTAGTCCACGTACTCGGGATTGGACAGGATCTGGTAGCCGCCCGCGATCTCCTCTATGAGAACCCCCCTGCCCTGCCTGATGTACTCCGTGCGCAACTCCGCGACGGCCCTGGTTATCTCCCTGCGGGGGTGGTCCGAGATGGCGTCGCTCAACTTCTTCAGCGTCAGGGGCGTGCCGGACACGAACAGCAGCGCCTCGATAATGGACTTCAGCCTGTCCGGTCCTGCCTGTTGGCCGGACAGGCGCTGTTCTTGCGCCGGCCGCGGTTCGTCGTGGTTCTCGAACAGCGCATCGTGGCTCGCCGCGTCCACCCGGTTTTCTTCCTCGCCGGACATGGCCCGTTTTTCCGTCTCCGCGGCATCGGGCTGGGACTCTATGTGTTTGTCATCCATCCCCGCAAAAAACCTCCGCAGTATCTGAACTATCTTTTTGATGAATGTGATGAAAGATTTCCACACGCGGTTTCCCGGCTGAACGGGTTATCCAATGTATGCCACCGATTCCGAATGCTACCACATCTGCCGCGCTTTTCAATGCTTTTCCCGCAGGAGGCAGGCCCGCCCCGCCTCGGGCGGATTAGCGAGGGGATCAGACGCTGAGGAGCCCCGCCTCGCGGGGCCTTTTTCTCTCGCGCCTTCTGACCTCTGCGGCCGCTCCCGAGGTCATGCGGGCCGGAAGTAAAAGAGCGGCCGAGGGCTGCCGGGCCTCTTTCGAGTTGACGGTCTGGTTGTGGAAGAATATAATCCGCCGTCGATTGCCCGCACGGGCAATGTTGCTGATAGCCGGTTGATGACTGTTGCAGCAAGGGGGAGGTGAATGCCCGCCGCCAACAAGAGGCGAAAGCGCACGGCGAAGAACCGAAGCAGGTCTTCCGCTCCGG
>JAUXGI010000328.1 GCA_030622295.1 Planctomycetota bacterium | reverse complement strand
GGTATATTACTGCATGCTCTTCGGGGCAATCGCGCTGAACCTTCTGTTCCCGCCTGCGTCGTTTCTGGGAGCGACTGCGGTCGTGCGTATGCTGGGGCCGTGCCTGCTGGCGGCATTGCCGATATTCTTCGCGGGGATAATCTTCGGGAAGTCATTCAAGAAGTCGAAGCATACGGAAGTGGCTTTCGGCTCGAACCTGCTGGGCGCAGTCGGCGGGGGAATGCTGGAATACGTCTCGATAATAACAGGCGTCAGCGCGCTGCTCTTTGTGGCGGCCGGGGCTTACGGCCTCTCATTCCTCGTCCTTCGAAAAAAATAAATATCGCATCGCTCCGTTGACTCCGAGAACACGAACAGCGAAAGTACAAAAGCGGGCAAGGCCCGCCTACATGATGTGGAGGAATTTGTACATAATCTTGCGCGCCTCGCGCAGGCGGTCCTTGTTGCTCAGTTTCGCCAGTTCATCGTTCATGTGTTCGTCGTCGTGGGCCAGCAGCCTGTTGATGGCGAAATCTATCACCTCCCGCGGAAACACCCCGTCTTTTTCATACTGCCCGCGAGCCTTCTCAAGCGCCATGGCCGATTCGCGGCAAGACGCCGGCAACGATTTCAGTTTTTTCATCAGTGTCTCGTTCCGGAATATGTTCCCGACCACATGCAGGCGGTTGACGGCCTGCAGGCTGTTCTTGCCGGTTACGCCCTTTTCCACGGCGGCGCAAAGTCCCGCCAGCAGCATATAAACATCCGCCGAGCCGTCCGGCACGCGGAACTCCACCGTTTGCAGGTTTTCCTCCATCGTGAAAGGTTCCTCCTGCGCGGGGTTCTCGCGCATTGCCATGTTGCTCACGTTCTGCCATCCCAGCGGCACGCGCACCAGCGCGCAGCGGTTGGTCTCGCTCCAGCATACCTTGGTGGGGGCTTCCTGGTTGGGAACCAGGCGCAGATACGCCGACGGCACCGTGTTGCCGAACGCCGTCAGGCTCGGAGAAAAATCGAGCAGGCCCGCTATCATCTTCTTGCCCGTCGCGCTCAGATTTCCTTTGGCGTCGGTCATCAGGGACTTTCCATTCTTGCGGCAGGCCAGGTGGAAGTGCAGTCCGCTGCCCGCGTCGCCCTCGTCCAGTTTCGGCGCAAAGGTGGCGTTCAGTCCGTGTTTCATCGCCACGTTGCGGATAACCCACTTGCACAATACAACGTAGCGCGCCGCATCCTCGATGGGCGCCGGCAGGAACTCCACCTCGTGCTGTTCCATGTGCTTGCCGTCCAGTTCCGGCTGCTCGCTGCGCACCTCGCTTATGTTGCCCACCTCGGAGTGAGTATATTTTACATGACCGGTAATTTGCGCGACGGTCAGCATTATCTCATCGGTGACTTCCTGCCTTTTCACGAACGGCGCCGATTCGTGGTATGTGGCCTGTGGCTTCGGAGGAAAGAGGCGCCTTTCGTCGTCGTATATCAGGTAGTATTCCACCTCGCCGAAGGCCAGCAGTTCCAAGCCGGTCTTTTTGCGGAACCTCTCATTCGCGCGTGCCAGCACGTTATCGGGCGTGATTGCCGCCGGTTTGCCGGACTTGTCATAAAATCGGCAGTAAATACTCAGCGCATTCTCGGCGAACGGGTCCGGGAACGCCGTCTTATAAACAGGTATGACATAAAGGTCGCCTGCGGCCTGGTCTATCATGCCCTTGAACAGGCTGGAGCCGTCAACCCGCTCGCCCTCCGCCAGCAGGCGTTCAACGTGGCACCTGCTGTTGACAGGCAGTTTGAGTTCCTTCAGGCGGCCGTCGCTTCCCGGGTATCGAAAGCGGATGTTCGTTATCCCGCGCCGCTCGATGACGTCCAGCAAATCCTGCCGCCGCCACTCTTCAGGCAGTTTGCCCAGTTCCCGCACAAGGGGATTCGCGTTCATGCTCAGTAACTCTTCGCGTTCCATGGTTGACTCCGATTCCGACACACGCCCGATTCCCGGCTGCGAGGGGGTCAGACGCCGAGGAGCAGCCTTCGGCTGCCTTTTCTTTTCGCGCCCTCTCTTCTCGAACATTATTTCCGAGGTCATGCAAACCGGAAGTAAAAGACCCCGCGAGGCGGGGCGGGAAAGGGTCTGACTCCCCGAGCGCGAAAGACCACTTTCCGCAACAGGAACTATAAAACGGAAGCGTTCATTATATTGTACCGCTCCTTGCCTTGCAAACGCTTTTCACCCAGAGGAAAGGATACGGGTGCATCTCTAAAAAGTGGGTAACCCTTTCCCTGACACAGGACGAAAGGGGGTCAGACGCTGAGGATGAAGGCCGTCCGCCTCGGGCGGATCGGCCTGACGGGAATCCGCCTCAGGCGGATGGGCGAGGGGGTCAGACGCTGAGGAGGAAGGCCGTCCGCCTCGGGCGGATCGGCCTGACGGGAAGGGTCTGACTCCCCGTCCAGCACAGGTACCAAAGCTGCTCTACCCACTTTTTAGAGATGCACCCAAAGTGCACCCGCCAGCCGAAGTTTGCGAAAATTTACCTTGATTTTGC
>JAUXGI010000356.1 GCA_030622295.1 Planctomycetota bacterium | reverse complement strand
GGCGTTTGAGCAGCAGCGCGTCCCGATATGTGAGAATTCCACAAAAATGGTCTCGCCCTTTCTCACGCCCGGAAAGGAATAGTGCTCCACCGTCATCCCTGACGGGTCACCGGTAATTTTGGCGACGAGTCCCTGCTTCAGGTCGTAGGGCGTGTTATTCGTGACCCTGCAACCGCCGCTGACCCTCTCTATTCGAACCCCGCCCGCGAGGTCCCTCGGGCCGCGCGAGCCCATGTAGCCCATCTGCCACAGACTCAGCGGGAAATCGCCCACGCTGACCCCGGGATAATTGTCGAATCTTGTGCGCGCGCTTTTCTGTTTGGCACCCGTGAGGAAGAAAGGACACGGCACCGTCCGCCCGTCGTATTCAAGGGCAAAGCCCGCCGGCGAGGCCGAGTAGATGCCGGAGTAGCGCTCGGAGGCGCCCGTGCCGCTGCCGCTGGTGGCTTCGACTATCTCGACCTCCGAGTACAGGTTGCTGGAGCCTTTGTAGATGTATCCGGTCACGAATATCATGCCGGTGTATATCACGACGATAATCGGCACCGACGCCACGAACAGCAGCGGCCTGCCCCAGCGCCTGAGCGCCAGGAAGTTCGCCGGCGCAACCAGGCCCACGTAAACGACGGCGATAATGGTGACCAGCCACATCGGCAGGAGTTTCAGGCTGCTTATGTCCAGCGACCGCGCCAGTTCGTTCTTTACGAAAGGCCCTTCGTCAGGATGCCAACCCCAACCATAATAGTAGTGACTGGCATAAGAATCGTCTGTTAACTCCGGTTCGCGAAAGACTCTTGCCTGCAGAAAGAACGTCGCCAGCCCGCTCTGGGCGTATGTCTCATGGCTCAGGTCGAAGGGGAGGATGTAGACACGGCCGTTGTTGATTTCAACGAGTTGGGCGATTTCGCCGTGGGAGCGGCGGCTTGCAAGATGCGATGTGACTTCCGACTCGTGCACCCCCACCGGTCTTGCGCCGGCCGCCTTTATATCCAGGTATTGTGCGTCCCCCAGCGAATGAGTGCCGAAGAGCGCGGCATACTTGTGTACATCAGCCAGGCGCTTCTCCCTCACGCCTTCAATCCTGATGAGGTCGTGTACCAGGTTTTTGTCGTTGACCAGCCACTCCTTGCTCGGGGGCGAGATGACCAGTGTACCGCCCATCCACACGTAGTCCACTATCGCCTGCTTTTTCTCCGTAGCCATGTTCTCCATATCACCGCCGTTGAGAACGATTACGTCCGCGCTTGCATAGGCTATCCACGTGTCGGGCAGTTCGCTCTCCTCAAGGTAAGCCACCCGGCCTTGCGCCTCCAGGCTGCTACCGGAACCGCTGTAACCGGCAAAAAAAGAAAGTTTGTCTGGCGTGAAATCAAAGGAACTCCTGTCAAAACCGTGCAGGGCGTTCGGCTTTCCCCCAATCAACACAACATTATAGTCGCTGCGCCAACTATCGGAAATGCTCAGATTGGCGACTTCCTTCTCATAGATTTCTTTGGTTTTCCCGTCGGGGTTTATTGCGGTCTCCAGCAGCATGGGTCTGCCGTGTTCATCCGCTATTGTGTACCTGGCGTAACAGCCGTCGGCATAGATGTACATGTAGAAGACCTTGCGCGAGGGCTTGTTCTTGCCGGGGCTGAGGGTAACGTGCCTCTGCGAAGTGAACTCCGGATTACGTTCATCAGAACCCCAGCGGCCGTACACGCTTATTGTCACCGTGAGTTCCACGGGCTGGTCCGTGAGGTTTTCCAGCCAAACCTTCACCGGCACCCAGCCGGGGGAGTTCTCGCTGAACAGTCCCGCGGCAACCATGGCCGATATCCGGGGACTTTTCGCGGCCCCGGCCGCTGAACAGAACAGCGCCAGCGTCAGTACCGCCACTGAAATCAGAATCCTGTTTTTCATATCAAAGCCTCTTCCATGAAGCAAAAGGGGTCAGAGCCCTTTTGCTTCATTTCCGACCCCGGCGGGGGTCAACTCTTCTCCGCGAACTTCGCCACTTCCGGCGGACGCTCCGGTATCTCATCCACCACACACTTGATAATCCTGTCCGGCGATACCCCCTCGGCCTCCCCTTCAAAGTTCAGTATCAGTCTGTGCCGCAGTGCCGGCAGGACAGCGGCCTTCACGTCACTTATGCCCACCTGAACGCGCCCGTTGACCAGCGCGTACGCTTTGGCTGCCAGCGCCAGCGCCTGCGCGCCGCGAGGGCTGGAGCCGTAACGCAGGTACTTCTTCGCGATGTCGCAGGCCTCTTCAGATTCCGGATTCGTCCCCAGCACAATGCGCG
>JAUXGI010000361.1 GCA_030622295.1 Planctomycetota bacterium | reverse complement strand
GTCAACCCTGAAACTGCGCAGGACGAAAAGTACAAGAGCGGCCGAAGGCCGCCTTCTGCGTTCTATGCGGTTTTGGAAAAGGCGAAGATTAGTCGGTCTTGCTTTCGTCGTCGTCGGCGACTTCGTAGTCGGCGTCGACCACGTCTTCCTGCGGGGCCTCTGCTTGGGCGCCTTCGTCCGCGGCGCCGGCCTCCGCCCCGGGTTCGGGGCCGCCGGGCGCCTGCTCGGCGGCGGGCTGTTGCTTATACATGGCCTCGGCCATCTTGTAGGATGCCTGGTTCAGGTTCTCGACGGCCTTCTCTATCTCCTCCTTGCTGCCGCTTTCCTTGACCTTCTTCAGTTCTTCCATGGCTTCCTTTATCTTCTCCGCGTCGGCGGCGCCTATCTTCTCTTCGTTCTCTTTGAGCGTCTTCTCCATCGAGTAAATCATCTGGTCGGCCTTGTTGCGGACGTCGATGGTCTCGCGGCGCTTCCTGTCGTCGGCTGCGTGGGACTCCGCTTCCTTGACCATATTCTGGATTTCGGTGTCGGACAGGCCCGAGGATGATTGTATTTTGATGGACTGCTCCCTGCCGGTGCCGGTGTCGCGTGCGGAGACGTTCAGAATGCCGTTGGCGTCGATGTCGAAGGTCACCTCAATCTGCGGCATGCCCCTGGGGGCGGGCGGCAGGCCGGCCAGTTGGAACCGGCCAAGCGTGCGGTTGTCCACGGCCATCTCGCGTTCGCCCTGGAGCACGTGTATATCGACGGACGTCTGACTGTCGGCGGCGGTGGTGAATATCTCTTTTTTCTGCGTGGGTATCGTGGTGTTGCGCGGGATGAGTTTGGTGCAGACGCTTCCCAGCGTTTCTATGCCCAGGGAAAGGGGTGTGACGTCCAGCAGGACGACGTCCTCGACGTCGCCCGCAAGTATCGCGCCCTGTATTGCCGCGCCGACGGCTACCACCTCGTCGGGGTTGACGCCCTTGTGGGGGTCCCTGGCGAAGATCTCCTTGACCATCCTCTGCACTGCGGGCATGCGCGTCATGCCGCCCACGAGTATGACCTCGTCGATATCACTGGGCGTAAGTTTTGCGTCCTCCAGCGCCTTCAGGCAGGGCCGCCTTGTGCGTTCGACAAGAGGCTGCGTTAGTTGCTCCAGTTTGGCGCGTGTCATCGTCATCTGCAGGTGCTTCGGCCCGCTCTGGTCGGCGGTGATGAACGGCAGGTTGATGTCCGTTTGCATCGTGCCCGACAGTTCGCTTTTCGCCTTTTCAGCCGCCTCCTTCAGGCGCTGGAGCGCCATCTGGTCCTGGCGCAGGTCGATGCCCTGTTCCTTCTTGAACTCGTCGGCGATGTAGTGGAGCAGTACCTGGTCGAAGTCGTCCCCGCCCAGGTGTGTGTCGCCGTTGGTGGACTTCACCTCGAATACGCCCTCGCCGACCTCCAGTATGGAGATGTCGAACGTGCCGCCGCCCAGGTCGAAGACGGCGATTTTTTCCTCTTTCTTCTTGTCGAGTCCGTAGGCGAGCGAGGCCGCGGTGGGCTCGTTGATGATGCGCTTCACGTCGAGACCGGCTATCTTGCCCGCGTCCTTGGTGGCCTGGCGCTGGCTGTCGTTGAAATACGCAGGCACGGTGATGACCGCCTCCGTGACCTTATGGCCCAGGTAATCCTCTGCGGTCTGCTTCAGTTTCTGCAGAATCTTGGCCGAGATTTCCTGCGGCGTATAGTCCTTCTTCTCAATGTTGACGTGAACCTTTACGAGTTCGTCAGATCCTCCCACGATATTATAGGGAACCAGTTTTTCCTCGCTCGATACCTCGTTGTGGCGGCGTCCCATGAAACGCTTGATGGAGAAGACGGTGTTCAGGGAGTTCGTGACCGCCTGGCGCTTGGCAATCTGCCCCACCAGGATGCCATCCTTGGTGAAAGCCACAACGGAGGGTGTAATTCTGCTGCCTTCCGCATTTGCGATGACGGTAGGCTCATTGCCCTCCATCACGGCGACGCAGGAGTTTGTGGTGCCCAGGTCAATGCCTATGATTTTTCCCATGGTGATGCTTCCTTCCTCAGTGTGTATATCCGCCAGAAAAACGAAAAAGAACCGCTAATGATGCCTCAAGACAAACGAGACATTATACCGCCCTTCCGCGTCCTGTCAAGTGGTCAAAAAGTTCGGGGAGTATGTAAGAATTCTGGATTTTCACATCGTCTCCAAGTTCCGCGAGGGGACAGTCAGCAATCTACGAACC
>JAUXGI010000129.1 GCA_030622295.1 Planctomycetota bacterium | reverse complement strand
TCACTTTCCAGGATTCTTACATGCTCCCCATCTTTGAAGCGCATCCCCGCCTTCCCCGGAATTGAGTGAAGGACCAAAGAAAAGCCCGTCTCAAGGAATTCCTTGAGACGGGCCTGGATTGCTCCAGCAAGTTATGCCTTCTGTACGTTACTCGCATAAGGGCCTTTATCGCCCTGTTCTACGTCGTACGTTACTCGGTCTCCCTCGTTGAGGGTCTTGAAGTCTTCGCCGGTGATGTTGGAATAGTGAACGAATACATCATCACCTTCGTCTTGCTGGATGAAGCCAAAACCTTTTTTGGCGTCAAACCATTTGACTGTGCCGGTTGCCATAATACTGACCTTGCAAAAAAATGTTTAGAAGGGTGGTAAAACGGGCGCTTCCACGGTACGACACCCTGAAAGTACGCCCGATACGAATTCAATGAACAACTTCACGACATTAACAAACTGGTTCTACCTCGTTGAAAAAACTCCAAAACAAAGAAACTCCGTTCATCCACTTATATTCAGAAAAGAACCATCTGAACGGCTGCACGGTCCCTCCGATTGCGATTGTGTTACCGGATAACCGGTTCCGTCAGCGTCTCCGCCGGCTGTCGCGACGGCCGGAATCTCTTCTTCCCCCGCCGCGCCGGGGTTCGCGGGAACCTCCGACATGAGCGTCGGCACCTTCGACGGCGGCTCTCTTGCTGAGCCTTATCTTGCCCATGTCGTCTATGTCTATTACCCTTACCTTTATAACATCGTCGAGTCGCACAACATCGGTGACGCTCTCCACGTATCCGTCGGAGAGTTCCGATATGTGGACCAGGCCGTCGGTTCCGGGCAGTATTTCGACGAACGCGCCGAAATCACGTATTGAGGTGACGCGACCTTCGTAGATCTTGTCTATCACGGCTTCCTCGGTCAGTCCTTCGACAATCTTCTTTGCCTGTTCCACCTGTTCCATTTTCTCGCCGCTGATGATGACGGTGCCCTTGATATCGTCGGTTATTTCGATCTTTGTGTGTGTTTCTTCCTGTATTCTTCTGACCTCCCTGCCTCCCGGGCCGATGACCTTGCCGATCTTCTCCGGCGGTATGGTAATCTTCACCAGGCGCGGGGCGTGGGGCGAAAGGTCCTCACGCGGTTTGGCGATGGCGCCGAGCATCGCCCGCAGCAACTCCATTCTTGCGGCATGAGCCTGCTCGCACGCGCCGGCAAGGATCTCTTCGTCTACTCCCGGAATCTTGAGGTCCAACTGTATGCCGGTCACACCGTTTTGCGTGCCGGCAACCTTGAAGTCCATGTCGCCGTAATGGTCCTCATCCCCGGTAATGTCGGTCAGGAGCACGTGCCGCTCGTTCCCTTTCACCAGGCCTATGGATATGCCGGCGACCGGACGCCTGATGGGTATGCCGGCGTCCATCAGCGACAGAGTCCCTCCGCAGACCGTGGCCATGGAGGAGGAGCCGTTCGATTCGAGAATTTCGGAAACGACACGGATGGTATAAGGAAACTCGTCATGTTCGGGTACGACGTACCTGAGGCATCGTTCGGCCAGCGCTCCGTGGCCGATTTCGCGGCGTTTGGGACCGCGGTTCGGCCAGGTCTCCCCCACACAGAAGGCCGGAAAATTATAGTGGAGCATGAACTGTTGCGAGTATTCTTCGGCCAAGCCGTCCACCCTCTGTTCATCGTCGCCGGTGCCCAAGGTGGTGGCCACCAGGACCTGCGTCTCGCCCCGCTGGAATATGGCCGAGCCGTGTGTTCGCGGCAGGCCGCCCACCTCGCATATCACCTCTCTGATTTGTGAGTGTTCACGTCCGTCGGCGCGCTTTCCCGACAGGGCCATATCTCTGACCGTCGTGCCGACCAGTCTGTCGAAAATCTTGTTCAGCATTGCGCGGCGGTCCTTATCCTCTTCGTCGGGCGCCATCGCCGCCAGGATCTTCTCGCCCAGGGCCTCAATGGCGGCCTTGCGCGCCATCTTGTCCGGCGCAACGATGGCCCGGTTGATTTCTTCCTGGTACGTCCCCTTTACCTCCTCCAGCAGTTGCCGGTCCACGGGATCCTCGGGGACGGGCTGTTTCTCCTTGCCGGCCCGTGAGATGAGTTCCCGCTGCATATCACATATCGTCGCGATGTACTTCCGGGCGAATTGCGCCGCCTTGAGGATGGTCTCCTCGGACACCTCGCGCGCGTCGCCTTCCAGCATCGTCACGTTCCTGCCGTCGCCCACCACAATCATATCCATGAGGATTTCCTCGCGCTGGGCGTAGGTTGGGTTCACCACGAATTCCTCTCCGATCATCCCCACCCTGACGGCTCCAATGGGGCCGCCAAATGGTATGGAGGATACACATAGCGCGGCGGACGCCCCGTTAATCGCCAGGATATCGGGATCGTTATCCTTGTCGGCGGAGAGTGCGAGAGCGTTTACGGAAACCTCGTTGACATAGTGTTCTGGGAAAAGCGGACGGATAGGCCGGTCCATCAGGCGGCATGTCAGGACCTCTTTTGTCGACGGCCTGCCTTCGCGCTTGAAAAACCCGCCGGGGAATTTCCCCGCGGCGAAGAGTTTCTCCCGATAATCAATGAAGAGGGGGAAGAAATCGATGCCTTCTCGCGGCTCGGCGGAAACCGCCGTCACGAGCACCGCAGTTTCTCCATACTGCGCCAGAACGGCTCCGTCAGCCTGTTTTGCCACATGTCCCGTTTCCAGAGACATGGTCAGCGTGCCGACGCTGTTTTCAATCACGTGTTTCATACTGACTCCATAACTATAAAACGAAGGTATGTCCGCAGCCGGACGGGCCGGATGCGGTTATACCGGTACGGCAGTTGCGTTGCGGCGTGATTGTGCAGCGGTGTATCCGACAGGCTGGTGCGCCAGTTAGAAGGTTCGAACGTTCCCGGAGGGAGCGCTTGAGCCTTCCAACTCGCCTGACCAGGGACAGGTCAGATGCCCAATAGCCTCATCAGGTCCAAAGGTCGAACACTACTGTTCGAGCGGCGCAAACCCATCCTGCGGACTTGCGCACAACCACAAAGCAACCTGCTTAAACGCAAACATGCCAAAAAACAAAAATGCGACGTACGGGGACGCGGCTACCTGCGCAGCCCCAGCGCGCCGATCAACTCCCGATAACGCCCAGAGTCGGTCTTCGTCAAATATTTCAGCAGTGAGGAACGCTTGCCGACCATCATCAGCAAACCGCGCCGCGCCGCGAAGTCCTTCCTGTGCGCCTTGAGGTGCTCAGTCAACTGGCTGATCTTCTCCGTGAAAAGAGCAACCTGGACCTCAGGGGAACCCGTGTCCCCGTCGTGACGTTTGAACTCTTCGATAATCTCCTGCCTTTTCTCTTGAAGTAACCTCATAAGACTATCCTACGGTTCGATGGGAAATGCTCACTGCAACAACATATTCTAAACCTTCGAGAAGCAACCACATCCCTCGATTGCTCCAGCGCAACACGACATTATACCAGGTGAAATCCAAATGTAAACCAAATTCATGGCCGAATTTCTGAAATTTTTTACATCGCAAATGCCTCGGAAGCACCCTCTAATTTCAACTTCGGGGTCTGACCCTAAACTTGAATTTCAACTTTGGGGTCTGACCCTAAAGTTGAAATTAGCCCCCCCCCTCGGCGCTATTCGCCCGAAGCGGGGCTGTCTTCCGGCTGTGTGATAGGCCTCTGGTAGATTCGGTAGCGCTTGTAGATACGGCCGCCCAGGTGTTCAAAGAGTTGTATGGCCTCTTTGTTGGATTCGACCACCCAGCCGAAATCCGCCTTCCATATCCCGAGGTCATGACCGGCCTGAACACTATGATAACTCAGCAGGGCGTCAACCCCCTTATGCCGGTGGGCCTTCTTTACGCCGAGCGTGACGGTCCGCGCGATGCCGGCCTTCGCGGGGTTGCGCTTGACCGACAGTAATCGGAAGATGCCGAATGGGAACAGCCTGCCGCGCATCCTGCGAAGCGCGAAATTGTAGTCCGGCATGGAGAGCGCGAATCCCACGGCCTCGCCCCTGTACTCGACTATCTTGACCAGCGACGGCAGCGCCAGCGGTTTCATCTGGCGGACCTGGTCCATGAACTCCTCGCGGTCCATGGGCACAAATCCCCAGTTGCCCTCCCACGCGTCATTGTAAACGTCCAGCAGGAGTTCCGCCTCCTGCTGGAGATTCCTGATATCGGCGTTTCGGATTTTGTAGCCTTTCCTCTCGGCTATCTTCGCAACCCTGCGGGCCTTTTCCGGCAGTTCCCCGGCGTCAAAATAGAGCGATACCATGTCCATGGCCTTTGTCATGCCCTGCGATTCGAGCAGTTCCGCATACTCGGGGGAATTATAGGGCATAAGAAAGACGGGCGGTGAGTCGTGACCTTCAACCAGCAGGCCCCACTCGTAATTGCTGGAGGGGCCGGCAGGCCCGCGCATGGTATCGAATCCGTGGGCGAACAGCCACCGGTTGGCGCGCTTCAGCAGGCGGCCGGTTATCTCCTTTGCCAGGTCGGGGTCCTCTTTTGCGTAGAGGACGTCGAAGAAACCAAAAAAGCCCGTACTCTCGTTGTGGAAGTCGTTATGGGCGTCGTCCGTGACAGCCGATATCCTGCCTACGGCCTCGCCGTCCTTCTGCGCTATGAAGGATGCTATATAACCGTGGCTCCAGAACGGGTGCTTTCTCTTGAACAGCAGCCTCTTCTGTTCGCCCAGGAGCGGACAGACCCAGTTGGGGTCGTCCCTGTATACGCGAAAAGGCAGGTTGAGAAACTCCCGCCTTTGTGCCGACTGAAATACCGGTATGACTCTTAGGGACATGCCTGTGGACACCAAAGATTACTGCTGAACAGAGAAAGGCGACGACTGGAGACGTTTCAGGTTTCGAGGCTCGG
>JAUXGI010000158.1 GCA_030622295.1 Planctomycetota bacterium | reverse complement strand
TGCACGACACCCGCCGCGGGGCTGTCTTTTCCCATGCGGCCGGGTTGATGTTCCGCGGCTGTTTCGATTCGCGCAGTTGTGGGTGCCGGCTCTTTTGCAACATAAGACGACCGGCCTGCTGCGAGAGGGGCGGCCTTCACCGGTCCTTGCAGTTGGAGAGGGGAACACCATTCCGGGAGAATATGATGATCCCCCGAAAACTTTACAAGATCGGCGAGGTTATGCGCTACTCCGGCCTGTCCCGTCAGACCGTGCACAACTACACCATGATGGGCCTGATAAAGCCCCTCGAGCGCACCGAGTCCGGTCATCGCCTTTACCCCGAAGAGGTGTTTGAAGACCTGAGCACGATTAAGCGCCTGCGCAGGCATCGTACGCTCGCGGAGGTCAAGACGCTTCTAAAGAAATTGAAAAAGCGGCGCTGAGTGGTTTCGGCCCGCATAACTCTGTGAATGCCTTCCGGCCTTGTTAACCCCGACGAGACGGGGCGGAGGAGGCCAATGAAATCGAGAATCTTTTTTCTGGTGAAGCGACTCTGGCCGCTGGCCGCCTTCACGGCGGCGGCGTGCCTGGTGGTTGCCTTCATATATTCCCAGCGCGCCATAACCCAGGAAGCCACGCCTGAGGAGCAGTACCGGAAGAATTACCAGGCCGCACTTCGCATCGTACGCAAACTCGCCGCCTACGAACACTCCACTGAAGCACTCGACAAACTGGAAGCGGTCTTCGACGAGTATTCAGAGTTGTATGATTCGCACCTGCATCTCGAAGCCGCCGAACTGTGCCTGAAAGCCACCCCCGCGAGATTTGGTCGCGCGCTTGAACATGCCGACAGGTTTATCGCAACACACCCCGACAGCGAGGAGATACGCAGGGCTTTCGAAATTCGCGGCGAGGCCCTGTTTGAAAAGGGCCGCTACGAGGAAGCCGTCAAGGCCTACAGGAAATCCATCGAGGGTGTGCGGCCGACCAGGCACAACGCCCGCGCCAGGGGGCGCATCGGCCGCTGCTATTATTACCTCGGCGACCACATCAACGCCGAGCAGTACCTGCAAACCGAACTCGACTTCTCGGTCGATTACCGCGAGCCCTCCGTGGCGCGATTCCTTCTGGGAGAAATATATTCCAGGAGATTCGTCTCGCTCGGCAAAGACGCCTACGCGGAGCAGGCCATTGACCACTTCTGGCACATCTTTGACGACACCGTTAACCCCGACCTGCGCTACGCCGCGCGCGTGCGAACCGGCGACCTGTGCCTGGCGCTCGGGAAATACAAGGACGCGGAAGAGGCCTACCTGGCGGCGCTGGAAGTGATTCCTTCCATGCCCGAGATGCGGCAGTGGCTCTGCGGAGGGGAAGAAATAGTTACCAGGGATGACCTTATCCGCTTGCAGGTATTCGGCCGCCCGCGGACTTTCGTCATGCGAGGGGATAAGGTTGTTTCGCGGCCGGCCAGCAAGATGTGCGGAGTCCTTCAGCATTACCGCGAGGCCGGGGACATTCACCGGGAGATAGAAGACCTTGAGAAAATGGCGCGTGCGCTGGATAACAAACAGGAGACGTATCTGGAAATAGCGCGGCGGTACGACGACCTGGTGCTGGAGGCGAAGCAGGATATCGAAGCCGTCGGTGCACGGCTGCGTGTGCTTCGCCGGGGCCTGGGTGGACGGATGCTGAAGGAAAGGATATTCAGAGCGGAAAGAGAACTGAAGGCGAAGATTCACCGGAAAGATGAGTACCTCAGGCTCGCAGCCGAGTACTACGAGCGCGGCTTCGACGAAGACCGTTACGCCGGCACGACGTTCAAGGCATATGCGCACCCCCTGTGGAAGGCCGCTCAAAGACTGTTCGAACGGCGAGACTATGCCGGCGCGGAACGCATCTTCCTGCAGATAATCAGGCCGGAACTCCGGTTTGAAAAAGAACTGGTGCTTGAATCATTGCTGAGTCTCGGCGGGATGTACCGCGAACTCGGCCGCAACGACGAGGCGCTGGGGATGTTCCGCCGGGTCATTGAGGGGGGGCAACTCATGGCCGTCGCCGTGTACGAGGAGGCGGTAACACTCGCCGCGATGGGCGAGGATGCCGCCGCCGAAAACGCTTTCCGCGTTCTGATGCGCGACGACAACCCTTACGGTATCGGCATCTACTCAAAGATATGGCGCGACAGCGCGTTTGCCCTCGGTAAACTTCGCTATCATCGTGCCGTGGCCGGCACTTCCAACAGGGAGAAGAAACTGACCGAGGTCGTGGAAACACTGACCGATGCGCTTGAACGCTACAAGTCTTTCATTGATGGAGAGACGCGAAACCGGTCGCTGTTTTTCGTAGGCGACAGCCTGCACCATCTGGCGCTGGCGGCGATGGGGCGCGGGGAGAATCAGAAGGCCCGCGAACTCCTGGCCGCGGCCAGAAAGTTCCTCGGGCAAATCGAGACCTCCGACGAGCCGCCCGCGGGCATGCCCGTTTACTTCAGGAACGGCCGCCTCGTCCTTGCGGAGACCTTCGCCTTTGAAAGCAGGATGGCCTCTGACGACGCGGAAAAGGAAAAACTCCTGAAGGAGGCCTCCGCGCAGTACGCCGTTATATCAAAGTCGATGGAAGGCACCGAGCAAGGCCTGTGGGCCCTGATACAGTTGGGTCGCATCGCGCGTGAGTTGGGCGACCGCTTCGCCGCAAGGCGCTACTTCGACCTGGCGGCTTCCGGTATCGTGAAACTCCGGGAAAAGAATAATTTCGCAGATAATCCGAAGGGCTTTGACGCAGCCTATCTGGAGAAGATACTCGACTGGCTGCGCAGCAGGGATGCCGGCTGACCGCCGGATTCCGGCAATACCTGTCTCTTCAATCCGGCGGACCGTCAGCGCACCGAAGGAGCAGGCATGACCGAGACCACTCATGGAATCGATTCGGCGCAACTCCTCAGGCAGATGCGAGATCTCAGGGAGTTGTACGGCGAACTTCTGGACCTGACGCGCGCACAGTGCGAGCCGTCCGACGCCTGCGAAGGCATAGGAGATGCGCTTGAACGCAAGCGCTCCGTCATGAACAGAATCGACTCGGTGGGGCTGGATTTTGTGTCCCTGCGAGAGCGCTGGGAAGAAGTGCGGCACTCCCTTCCCCACGAGCAGCACGCCGAGGCCGCTGAAATCATAAGGTTCCTGCAGTCCACGCTGCGTGAAATCATCGAAATGGAAAACCGCTGGCATACCAGCGTGCTGGCGCGAAAGGAAGAAACACTGGACCATATCCGCAAATTGCAGGGGGGCCGGAAAATCGCCCGGGCATACGCTCGCCCCGCGGCGGGGACCGACACCCGTTTCCTCGACAGGACGGAATAATGCAATCGCAACAGTTCAACACAGGCAGCGAGGCGCGCGGAGACCTGGCGGATGTCTTTGCGAAGTTCAACGAAACCACGCAAAGGCTGGAAGAATCTCACAGGCTGCTGCAGGTGAAGGTGGAAAACCTGCAGAGCGAACTGGCGCAGAAGAACGCCGAACTCGAACGGAAAAAGCGCCTGGCGGCACTCGGCGAAATGGCCGCAGGCGTGGCACATGAAATACGCAACCCGCTCGGCGGGATGCAACTGTACGCGCGCCTGCTCGAACGCGAACTGACCGAGCCGTCCAACGTGCGCATCATCGGGAAAATCATCGCCGGCGTCAAAAGCCTCAACAACGTCGTCGAGGGAATGCTCGCTTTCACCGGCAATATCTCAGCCAGGCCGGTGCCGTGCAATATCGAGAGCGTCATCGAAGCGGCCGTGTCATACCTCCTGCCGCAAATCGAGGAGTCGTGCACCACGGTGGTCTGCGACCTGCCGGAAGAGCCCGTCATGTGCGAGGTGGACCCCGACCTGATGAAGCGCGCTTTCATGAATATCGTGAAGAATGCCGTGGAGGCGATGGGCCGAAAGGGAACACTGCGCATCCATGTCTCGTCGGAAAGCGACGATTCCGTGACGCTCTGCTTCCGTGACGAAGGCCCCGGCTTGCCCCCGGACATGCTGGACAAGATATTCAACCCGTTCTCCACAGGCAAGGAAGGGGGGACGGGACTCGGACTGGCCATAGTCCACAGGATAATCGAATGCAACGGGGGGCATGTTGCAGCCGGCAACGCCGCGGAGGGAGGGGCGGTCTCCGAGGTTACGCCCCCCAAACCCGCCCCGTGCGACAGGCGGCTTCGAGGGGGTCAGACGCTGAGGAGGAGCGAAGCGACGGGAAGGGTCTGACCCCCGGTCGCAGCCTTTTGGGATAGGCTCTAAGGCGGATTGGCGCAAGCCCGGTCAACTTGAGAAAACCAGTTTCTGCGAGAGGGGTTCCATGGACAAAAAAACCATCCTTGTCATCGACGACCAGGAC